>JBKJSR010000579.1:0-6826 GCA_046594355.1 Bryobacter sp. | reverse complement strand
TACCGCGCAACCATTCGCGCTCCCCCGCGGGCGCGTCGCCATCAGCGTCATCGCCGTCAGGTAAACAGCTCAAGCCTTCAACTGCCGCTCGTAACCGGCATGGTCAAAGTGCCCCATTGACTCGGCGATCAACCCGTCTGGCCCCATCGTCCAGAGTTCCAAGCCGCTGATACGCACCCGCTTCCCAGTCCCGCCCGGGCCGCTATTGGTACCTACCAGCGTCCAACGGTAAATGGCGCGCTCACCCTCGAGCACCACCTCGTCCAGTAGCACTTCCAGATCCGGAAACGCCGTCATGAAGCCTTGCGCAACCTCGCTGATCGCGATCCTCCCCACCGCCGCAGCTCCGCCGCCGTATAGCGCTCCGCAAAGTCGCGCAACAAGCCAGCGTCCATCTTCAACATTTGCTCTCCTCGATCCCAGTTCAGAATAACAACTCAACTCAGGCATGTCTTTGCAGCCGCACCCTGCGGCCAGTCGGGACTTCCCTCGCTGCATTTGTGAGAACCAAATCATCCAAGAAGATGTATGCTGTTTTGTAGCAGGCGACTCAAGTCGAAATTTTAGCCGTAGTTGCCTCAGAAGGAATATCCATGATTTATATGACGCAACGCCGCTCCTTGTGTTTTGCCGCACTGCTGCTAGCACTTGGTGTGATGGCAAATGTCGCGTCGGCGATACACTCTTGGGGACCACCGTATCACTGGGCGCGCACAACTTCGCCATTTACGCTGAAGCTGGGTAACAACCTTTCGGCCGATTGGCCCCAGCATCTTTTCGCGACTTCTGGACATTGGAACACTGCCCCATCGGGAACAACAACCCCACTACTTACCACGGTCGTTACCGGTCAAGCCAACAAACGTTGCTCGATGGTTTCCGGAACCACTCAGGTATGCAATGGCAGTTATGGCAAAAACGGCTGGCTTGGTCTGGCGACCATTAATATTACCGGCGGCGTTCACATCACCCAGGGCTCGGCGAAGATGAACGACAGCTATTTTCTGACAGCCTTCTACAACAACCCCAATGAGAGGCTGCACGTCATGTGTCAGGAGATCGCTCACACCTTTGGGCTAGCCCACCAGTCGGAGGATGGATCTTCGCAAAACAGTTGTATGGACTATTTCTCCAACACGGGCGCTAATGCCACCAGCACGCTCAGTACCAAGCCCAACCTGCATGACTTTGAACAATTGAGGCTGATTTACGACAGTCACCTTGACACAACAACTACGGTTGCCGCGACAACAGCCAACGCACCCTCTACCGGCCTCGACCTCTCCGACGATCCCAATAACTGGGGCACCCTCATGAGCCAATCGAACAACGGCCGCAGTTCAACTTACGAAGCCTTCAACCGCGACGGCTCAAAAACCGTGACCCATGTTTTTTGGACCCTTGAAGCCGCAGAAAAGTGCAAGGGCTGCGATCACCGGTATGAAAATCATCGCTAAGGAGACTTAAGCCTAAGGATCGGCTGGCTTGGAGCCTACAGATTGGCCAACCGGCTATCGGCATCGCCAAAGCGATCCAGCTTCACATCCATGCGGTCCATCAGCGATAGATACAGACTGCAGAGCTTGCGGTTCTCGTTGCCCGCCTTGAGGTAGTTCAGAGTGCGGCCCGTCTTAAGCGTCCCGCCGAGCCCACCAGCCAGCACGATCGGCAAGCGCAAATTGTCATGCTTGCGCCCCGCCCACATATTGTTGATGAACATCAGACACGAGTTGTCGAGCACCGTGCCCTCACCCTCCGGCATCGCATCCAGCTTTGCGGCAAGATAGCCAAGCTGGCTTAAGTGGAAGCGCGAGATCCGCTCATAACCATCCGACAAGTTGTTATGCGAAGCCGCATGATGGCCTTCCTTTACATCAAGGAAGGGATAATAAAGCGCGGATAGGTCGCGCGCCAGCAACAATGATGCCACCCGCGACTTATCCGTCTGAAAAGCAATGGCGACGATGTCGCACATCAGACGCGCATGTTCGCGAAGATCTTCCGGCAAGCCATTGGCCGGGCGATCCATCGTCCAAGCCGGCCGATTTTTGCCCTTGGCCGCATCGTCCGCTACATCCTTGTGCTTGCGCGTAGTCTCGATGCGTCTTTCCACTTCCCGCACGCTGGTCAGATACTCGTCCAGTTTCGACTTATCGGTCGAGCTGATCTTACGTCCCAGCACACCGGCCCGATCCTTGATACGGTCGAGAATACTCAAGTTCCGCAAGCTGCCGCGATTCTCGAAAAGACTGTCCCAGGCAAGCGAAGGATAAACCTCATTCGGCACCGGTGAATCGGCGCTCTGCCAGGAAATATGCGAACTGTATGCCATCGAAAAATTCGACTCATGGTAGCCCGTCATGGGTTGCTCGCACGCAAGCACGAGGCTTTGCTGCGCCGTATCCTGACCGACGTGGTTCGCGATCATCTGGTCGATGGTCGTGCCAGCATGAATGATCGGACCCTTGTCGATCACCGCACCGGAAAGCAGGCTGCCGGTCTGCCCAGGGTGTATGCCCTGCCCCATCGCCATCTTTAGATAGAGGCCCTCGATCACGTTGATCTTGTGCTTGATCGGTTCCAGCACGGACAGCGTCTTGCTGAGCTTCATGTCCGCGCCATCGCCCTCGGAACTCCAATGGTCTTCATTGATGCCGTTGCCCATGAATAGAACGCCAAAGCGCTTGGGGAATGGTGTCGGACTCTTTGAGCTGCCCTCAAAGGCCTGGAGAGATTCCAGCCACGGCAGTGCCATTGTGACGCCAGCGCCACGCAGTACCGCACGACGGGGGATCCGGCTATTCACTAATTGTTTTTCGATGGACATCTACATCACCTCCACGTTTGTTCAGGAACTGCGGGCTCGTAATAATCATCTCGACCAGCGGTGCAAAGCGCTTGCCCGTAACGGCAAGCCGACTCTGCATACGTCCTATTGTAATTTCATCCGAAAGCAGAAGCGAGCGCCCCAGCCCATAAGCGAGCAGTTTGCGGCAAAGATTCTCTTCAAAACCCTTCTCACGCCTGGCACCGATATAGGTGAGTACACCATCCAGACCTTTGCCCTGCGTGCCGTCGGGGAATGACGCGCTGGCATCGACAGGTCTCCCTCCAAGGTCAAGGCTACGCTTCTCCCCAATCGGGCCAAAGCCCTCGAAGACCAGACCGAGCGAATCGAAGCGGGCATGGCAAGCGGCGCAGTTCGGATTCTCGCGATGCTTGGCAAGCACATCGCGCATGGAAAGTTCCACCTTCGATTCGTCCCCTGGCAGTTCGGGAACATTCGCCGGTGGCGACGGAATATTCTCGCCCAGCACACGGCGCGTCAGCCAATAACCACGCTTTACGGGGCTTGTGCGCAGGCCGGGCGCATTCTGAGTGAGAAAGACGGCCATCGGCAAAAGTCCACCACGTCCATAGCTGCGGGCATCCTCAACACGCACCCAGTGATCGGCCTTACCCGCGACATCGGGCATGCCGTAATGCCGGGCCAGCGCCGGATTGACGAAGGTGTGCTTCCCGTAAATCAAGTCCAGTATCGAACGGTCGTTCCGGATCACATCCTCCACAAAACGCACCGGCTCTTCAAACATCGACTCGCGCAGTTCGTTGTTGAAACTGGGAAAGCGCTGCCGGTCTACGGCATTGTGTTCTTCAAAGCGGCGGAAATCAAGCCAGTGCCCGGCGAACTCCGTCGCAAAGCGGCGGGCGCGTTCATCCTTCAACATCCGGCGCACCTGCGCCACCAGTACACCCGGTTGCCGCAACTGCCCGGAGGCGGCGCGATGCAACAGCTCCCGATCCGGCAAGCTCGACCAAAGAAAGTAACTCAGCCGACTCGCCAGCGCATAATCGGGCAGTTGCTTCACGGGAGCGGTCGAAATACGGTTGTCGAGTAAGTCGATGCGATAGCAAAAATCCGGCGACATCAAAATGCCGACCACCGAATCGCGAATCGCCTCTTCATGCGTGAGTCCGCTCTTCTCTCTGATCTCGCGATAGTAAGTGGTGAGATCGGTGCGTTCCACTTGCGTAAGAGGCCGCCGGTAAGCCCGGGCGGCAAATTGCGCCAAGGCCGCTAGATGCCTCGGCTCCGCTTCTGCTCGAGTTTTCTCAACCGCGCGGATTGCCGCATTTACCCGCTGAAAATGCGCCTCAATGGCTTCTAGCGCAATCGGATCGTTACTTGCTTCCGCTTTGGCTTTGACAAGATACTGATCCCGCAATCCAAAAATGATCGCTGCCGAAGTCACGGCCTGATCCGTTGGCCGGACACTGCCAGACTCGCGCCCGTTGCCGAGGATCTCACCGCTCTGGTTAAAATAGTACTGGGTGTAAGTGCGGATCGTGTGATCGCCAATCAGATCGAACTCCTGCCAGAGTTGATCCAGTTCCTGTTGTGCTTTCGCGTTGAGGATCAATTCCCCGAGCGGTTGATCGTCGCGGAAGTATCCCATCACGTTGTGAAAGCCCGCGCTGAGCAGACGGCCCTTGTCCTGCGTATCGTCGGGAAAAAACCGGCCTCGCTCGCTGATATAAAAGGCATCGGGAAAAACATTGGCAAAGCGTCCAAAGGCCGCCTCGTAACGAGACCGCTCGCCCGCAGGCACCTGCAACGGCTCCATGTCGGCAAGCCGGGCCTTAATGAGTTTGGCCGCCGCCTGCTTCGCCACAACGTCACTGGAGTCCCTGACGAAAAACTCTCCCCTCTTCGGTGCAGCCGGCACTTCCGGCAAAGGGTCCCCGGCAACCATTAACGCTCCCCTGTCAAAGTCTCTCCGTTTTTGGGCAAACTGGTGCAGTTTCCAGTTCATGAAGGGCTGCGATGTCGCGCT
This sequence comes from Bryobacter sp., assembly GCA_046594355.1. Classification (GTDB taxonomy): domain Bacteria; phylum Acidobacteriota; class Terriglobia; order Bryobacterales; family Bryobacteraceae; genus Bryobacter. The sequence continues at coordinate 1,991 of JBKJSR010000579.1, read as the reverse complement.
CAACTCCTTCACCATCGGGCTTGAGTAATGACGCGCAGTCAACTTTCTAACCCGCACGGCGTAATCCCGCATCGCGACGCAAGCGGTGCGCGCGAGATCCGTCTCACCGCGCTTTGGCGCAGGCAAGGCAGTCCACATCGCCTGTAGCTTTGCGAGCGGCCCTACCTCTTCTTTCACACCTGCCAGCGCCTGCCAGATCAAGGGCAAATACTTCGGGCTCACTTTACTTTCAGCGGCGACCGATGCGAGCGTAGCGTTCGGCTTGCCAAGGATCGCGCGGTGCCGGTAACGCCACGCCGCTAGAAAATATTCGGCATAATCGGTGGGCTGGTGTTCGTAGAAGTTGACGATCCGCTGAATCGCATATTTTTCGCGATCCGTTTCGACCAGCATCGGATGAGGTGCGAAATCAATGCCATGCGGCTTCAGCACCAATTGATTGGCCACCGTGCGTGCGGCCTGCAAATACTTGTTCAGCAAGGCCGGCGACATCGACAGCGACTCGCCGGTGTTATCAAAGCCCTCCGGGTTCGCCGGGTCGACCGGAAACTCCTTGGTTGGCTTCATATCGATGCCAGTGAGGTCGTGAATGGAGTAGTTGTATTCCGCGTTGCTGAGCCGCCGGGCCAGCACGATGCCGGGGTCGCCCGCGTGTTTGCGGGCTTCGTTCGAACGCATCGCTTCGATCCAGTCGATGATTCGCTTGCTGTCGGCAACTTCCGGATGCTTCATCGGCTTTGGCGGCATGTCTCCCGCCTTGAGGCGCTCACCCACCAATGCCCAGCGCGGATGATCCCGAACCACCTCGGCCAGCGACGAATAAGTATCGAGACTGAGCTGCGCGGCCGGTGTCTGACCGCTATGGCAACTCACACAGTAGGTAGCGACAAAAGGGCGAACCGTCTTCGTGAAGCGGCGATCCAGCTCCGTTTCCATAGGGCTGGCGGCAAAGATTGCAAGGCTTCCAAAAATCAACAGGCTTGCACGAAATATAGTACTGGATTGCATAGGGAAAGGGGGCTTCACACTGATTTTATACCCCGCCCGCCGCCAACACAACATGCTCATCGGGTGGGTGCTCATCGGGTGGGCTGGAACTGCTGGCTGGAGCTGCCCGGCCGGAACTGGTTGGCTGCAACTGCTGGGCCGGAGCTGCCGGGCTGGAGGCTCTTCTACGGGGTCTTTGGTGCGCTACTCACTTGAACTGGAGGAGTAGTCGGCGGCCGCCCCTGGCCCGGCACGCGAACAGGCTCCGTCAGAAACCGCGCAATGTCCTTTGCCGCTTTGGTTTCCACTCCAGGCTTTTCGAGAAAACCAAGATCGCGGAACCAGTCGATATATCGCAATTGCCAGGTGCCAAACGGGATACCGCCGCGGTCTGTCAACCCTGCGGTCATGCGGCTGCCGTCGGGCAACGCATCCCCAGGATGACGGCCATTTCCGTAAAGATGCATCTCGTTGTTTGGCGCACCGACGGCAAGCATAGCGCTGTAATATTCCATGGCCCAGAGAGCATGACCACGATCCCCCGCACCACCACAAATGAGAAAGGCGGGAGGAGCATTGCGGGGAATCGGCGGAGCGGTCCGGTTGCGCGCAAACGGCGTCGGCCCCGGATAGATGATGCCTACAAAATCGGGCCGCGAACTGGTGCCCGCCAGCGGATCGGCCGCATCGCTATTCTTCTTGTCGAAGTCTTCAAATAGTACCGCCGCCGGAGCAGCCAATTCCGCGCCTGCCGAAAACCCCATGATGCCGATCTTCTTCGGATCTATATTCCAATCCTTCGCGTAGGCGCGCACCAACCGTATCGCCTGCATCGCGTCATTCACGGCATCGGTCTGCGCGTTGTAGCCATCCTTGCGCAAGCGATTCCGCAAGATGATCGTATTCACGCCGTAGTTATAAAAGTAAGGCACAAAGTCGGCGCTCTCCGAGCCCACGTTCAGCGTGTTGTGCCCTCCACCCGCGGCAAGAATCACGACCGCCCC
>JBKJSR010000534.1:0-7233 GCA_046594355.1 Bryobacter sp. | reverse complement strand
GGTTCGTTTTGTCCGGCATTGATAAGCAGTGCGCCGAGATTATAGAAGTAGCGGCCCGCACCCGGAGGATCGAGGGCGGCTGCCTTATTCAAATTCTCCTGAGCTTCTGGAAACTTTCCAGAGCGAGCGAGCGCCAGACCGTAGTTGTTGAAGTAAGCCGCATCATCCGGCTTCAATTCAATCGCTTTCTTGAAGGCATCGAGCGACTTCTCGTTGAAGGCATCCTTTTCAGCCCCGGTCTTCGCTTTGGCAAGACCGCCATAAGCGTCCGCAAGCTGGCCGAAGATCACATGCTGTTTGGGGTCGAGGACAACCGCCTTTTCAAATGACTCAACCGCCGCCTCAAAGTTGCCGGCCTTGATTGCTTCCATACCGCTGTTGAAAGAGTCGTTCAGTTCCTTGTTTTTCTTCATCGATTCCGAGCGTTCCTTGGCCTGCTTTTCGAGGGCGGCCTTCTGCTCGGGGCTCATGTCGCGTTCCATTTCCTTGGTGATTACGCCTGTCTCAGCGGCCTTTTGCATGGCCTGCTGCTTGGCGGCCTGTTCGGCAAGATTGAACTTGACGGGTACAGGATCGCCAAGGCGCATCCGGACGCCTTTGAGCGTATCGACAATTTTGCCATCAATTTCGCAGGCGACGTCATAGGTGCCCAAGGGGAGACCGGCGTGGAAGAATTCGCCTTTTTTGTTGGTCTTTACCTTGTAGTTGCCTTTGATGTCGGTGCGCGTAATAAGAATGAGCGCGGCGTCTTTGCCGACGGGCTTGCCATCGGCGCCATTGACTACCCCTTCGAGTGAGCCAGTTTGCGAGTAAGCGGGGGAGGCACCAAGGCCAAGGAAGAGGGCGAGTACAGAACTCAGGCCCAACAGGTTACGAACGAGGTTTTTCATGGGTTTCACTCCGATTGTGGTTCCTCACTGAGAATACTACAGAGGGATATTGCCGTGCTTCTTTCGCGGCAGGGTGTCCACCTTGTTTTCGAGCATCCGCAAAGCGCGAATGACCCGGGGACGCGTTTCCCGGGGCAGAATGACGTCGTCGATATAGCCGCGTTCGGCGGCCACGAAAGGGTTGGTGAATTTCTGTTTGAACTCTTGCACTTTCTCGGCTCTCAACTCCTGCTGGTTCGACGCATGCGAAAGTTCGTTGCGGTACACGATATTCACCGCACCCTCTGCGCCCATGACGGCGATTTCGGCGGTGGGATAAGCCAGATTGATGTCGGTGCGGAGGTGCTTGGAGCCCATAACGCAATAAGCGCCGCCGTAAGCCTTGCGCGTGATGATGGTGATCTTCGGGACGGTTGCTTCCGCATAGGCATACAGAAGCTTTGCGCCATGCCGAATGATCCCGCCGAATTCCTGCTCGGTGCCGGGAAGAAATCCCGGAACATCTTCAAAGGTGAGAATGGGAATATTGAACGCATCGCAGAAGCGCACAAATCGGGCACCCTTGACGCTCGAGTTGATGTCGAGACAACCGGCCAGGACGGCGGGCTGATTGGCCACGATGCCAACCGTCTGGCCGGCCATGCGGGCAAATCCGACAACTAGATTGCGGGCGTAGTGTTCATGCACCTCAAAGAAGTCGGCGTTATCGACGACCCGGCTGATGATGTCTTTGATGTCGTAGGGTTGGTTCGACTCGGCGGGGACGACAGAATCGAGAGCGGCGTCCATACGGTCTTCAGGGTCTTCGCATGCGATGCGTGGCGCGCCATCGCGATTATTTTGCGGCAGGTAACTCAACAGACGGCGCACCTGTCTGAGGCAATCCTTGTCGCAAGGGGCCAAAAAATGCGCAACCCCGGAGGTAGCGTTGTGAGTCATGCCGCCACCGAGCTCTTCTTTCGAAACCTCTTCGTGCGTGACGGTACGGATCACTTCGGGGCCGGTGACAAACATGTGCGAAGTGCCATCCACCATGAAGATGAAATCCGTGAGGGCGGGCGAGTAGACAGCACCACCCGCGCAGGGGCCGAGAATCGCGGAAATCTGGGGGACGACACCGGAGGCAAGCGTATTGCGCAGAAAAATGTCGGCGTATCCGGCGAGAGACACAACGCCTTCCTGTATGCGCGCACCACCGGAATCGTTGAGCCCAACCAGGGGCGCACCATTCTTGAGCGCCATGTCCATCACTTTACAAATCTTGAGGGCGTTCGATTCGGAAAGCGAACCACCAAGCACGGTAAAGTCCTGGGCGAAGACGTAGATCAGACGGCCGTTGACATAGCCGTAACCCGTAACAAAACCATCGCCGTCAAAGATCTGTGTATCCATGCCGAAGTCGCGGCAGCGGTGGCGCACAAAAGGGTCGAGCTCTTCGAAGCTGCCTTCATCGAGCAAAAATTCAACGCGCTCGCGGGCGGTGAGTTTGCCATCCCGGCGCTGACGCTCGAGGCGATCGGCACCGCCGCCGAGCTTTGCGTTGGCACGGCGGCGTTCGAGTTCGGCGGCTGGATTTATGTCGGGCATCAGGAACCAGTGTAGTAGCCTGCACGGGCGCGTATGGCGACCTTGCCGTACTTCTTTTGGGCTTCCTTTGTTAAAGAAACCCGTATTTTGCGGTACTGCCCGGCGCTGCCGGCCGGGGCCTTGTAGGTAATGAGATAGCGCTCGCGCAGATTGGCCAGAAGTTTGGCGAAGGCTTCGTCGGCTCGCTCCGTGCGCAACACTTCACCACCGGTCTCAGCGGAGAGTTTGTATACATCGGCCCAACTAAAATCGGGGTTACGTTGCTCGGGATTCTTGAGCGGTTTGGGAGGTGCGGCATTCTTGGTAACGATGGAGCTGAGGACGGCATCGGCGGCAAATAGTCGGCGCAGCACCGTCTCGTCGCTCACCCTGTAGTTGAGCGCTTTGTTGTCGGTAAGTATGAATATCGCCCGATGCCCGGTGAGCTTGGGATTGTCGAGAAAGGTCTGGGCGGCATCGACGAGAGCGGCGTTGATCGATGTGCCAGAGGGAAGAAAGCCCGGGCGCAACGCCTGGTCGATGGCGTAGGCCGCGCGATCCATACTGCCGGTAAAAGGCATCAGGTAATCGGACTCTTTGGCAAAAGCCATAACGCCCACTTTGTCGGTGGCACGCATTTGCGAAAGAAGCACGCGGGCACGGCTGCCGATCTGCGTGAGGAATTCTTTCATACTGCCTGAGACATCGAGCAGGAGAAGAACATTGAGGTCTTCGTCGTCGCGGCCAAGGTAGCTGATTGCGGCGGGCTTGCCTTCGTCTTCGATCAGGAAGTCTTCCGGGCGGAGGCCCTTGATAAAGCCATTGTCGTTGCGCACGAGCACATCGAGACGTACCTGGGTGACGCCGCCCTGAAAGGTCGCGCTCGCGGGCTCTTGACCGGCACCGCCCGCGATCAGACAAAATAAGGAAGCCACTAGCCGCATGAAGAACATTATCGTCGGAACAGCGGGACATATCGACCACGGCAAGACCACGCTCGTGAAAGCGCTGACCGGAATCGATACAGACCGGCTGAAGGAAGAAAAAGAGCGGGGAATTTCGATTGAGCTTGGGTTCGCGGATCTGAAGACCGCGCAGGGCTTGCGGATTGCATTTGTGGACGTCCCGGGGCATGAACGTTTTGTGCGCAACATGCTGGCGGGCGTGAGTGGCATTGATCTGGTTTTATTCGTGGTGGCGGCGGATGAGGCAATCAAGCCCCAGACGCGCGAGCACTTTGATATTTGCCGCCTGCTTGGATTGAGGCGCGGCGTCATTGCACTCACCAAGGCGGATCTGGTCGATGAGGAATGGCTGGCGCTGGTGCGGATGGAACTAGAAGATTTTGTGAAGGGGAGCTTCCTCGAAGGTGCGGCGATCGTGCCCGTCAGTGCGGTAACGGGTATGGGTCTCGATCAGATTCAGAAAGAAATACTGAAGGCCGCCGAAGGGCTTGAGCAGCGGGATCAGCGCCGGATGGCGCGGCTGCCGATTGATCGTGCTTTCGTCATGAAAGGGCACGGCACTGTTGTCACGGGGACGCTGCGCGAAGGGAAATTGGCGCTCGAAACCGAGGTGGAACTGTATCCGAGCGGCAAGGTAGCCAGGGTGCGGGGGATTCAAGTACACGGAGAAAAGGTGAAGGAGGCGCTTGCGGGACAGCGTACGGCGGTGAATCTTGCCGGGGTGGAAGTCTCAGAGGTGGAGCGCGGCCTAGTGGCTGCGCCTCCGGGGAAGTTGCGGCCGGTCCGGATTTTTGATGCCGAAATTCAACTCTTGCCAGGGGCAAGGGCGATCCGGGACCGGGCGAAGCTACACTTCCACACTGGAACGATGGAAGTGACTGCAGAGCTGCGCGTACTCGCGGATAAACGGCAAATTGATCCTGGCACAACCGCCTGGGTGAGGCTGGTGCTCGACACCGAAACATTGCTCTTGCCAGACGACCGTTTTATCCTGCGCAGCTTCTCGCCGATGCTGACGATCGCCGGCGGTACTGTGATGGAGCTGCACTTTGGCGCAGCGAGGCTGCGGCGTAAGGGCGCGGTAGAACGGCTTGAAAAGTGGAAAACGATGGACCTTCCAGCGCGTATTCAATTCCTCGTGGAGCAACGATCGCTCGGCATCGAGTTTGCCGATCTGCGGCAAAGTCTGGGCTGCCTTGAGGAGGAGATGCCGAAGGGCCTCGAGAAAATTGGAAGTTGGTTTGCCGCCGGGACCAATTTGAAACGGATCGCGGGAGAACTCGTGGCCCGCTTGCGACTGCATCACAAGGAGCATCCTCTTGAGCCTGGGCTTTCGCGCGAGGCGTTGCGGGCGGGTTTACTTGCCGGGGCACCCGTAGCGTTGATGGAAGCGCTGTTGCGGCACGCTCCAAGTGTAAAAGCCGAAGGGGATTTGTTGCGGCTCGAAAGCCACAAAGTTAAACTCGATCTGAAAGAGGATCGGGCTTCGCAAGAAATGGAGAAGATTTTCCGCGCGGCGGGCTTGGCAGTGCCGACCGTCGACGAGGTCTTGCGGGCCACCGGACTGGATGCGGGCAAGGCGAAATCAGTATTGACTCTTCTGTTGCGCAGCGGGGTGTTGGTCCGAGTGGGAGCGGAAATGGTGTTTCACTCCGAAGCCCTGGCAGCGCTGCGGCAGATTCTGGCGGCGCGGACCGGAGAACGCTTTGGCGTAGCTGAATTTAAGGATTGGACCGGAATTTCGAGGAAGTACGCAATACCGCTTCTTGAGTACCTCGACCGCGAGAGGGTGACGCGCCGCGACGGGGATGTGCGCGTGATTCTCTAAAGGCAGCTAAAGTTTCGCCACTAAAACCGATAAGGACAAGTGCAGTGGTAGGAATGAATTTTGAAGCTTCGGATCTTCCGGTTAACTTAAACGGCGCGTTGCCGGATATGCCGGTTCTTCTGCTTTGTCTGGGCGCTGAAGACGGAACCAAGGTCAAAGCGGCGGAATGGCGCTCTCATTTGGAGGCTTTCGAGGGTGCCCTGTTCTGTACGAATGATTTGTCCGAAAGTCTGGCTTTGCTTTCCGAGTGTGAAAAATTAGGGACGCCGGTTGGGCTAATCGTGATCGTCAGTGAGCATTGGGATTCGCATTTGTGCTCAGTGGTGGATGCGTTGCGGCAATTGGGCGGGGAGACCGTGCTTCCTATTCTGTTGGGCTGCGATCTTTGGCCTCGTGCGCATTTGTATGAATCGGTTGAGGCCGGAGTAAATCTGACCTTTGCCCCACCCTGGGACTGGGAACTGATCCAGCGCAAGGCTCAGCGCGCGCTGCGGATCGCCGCGCATGCATGGCAGATGCAGTCCGGCAAGGAGCTTGCCGAAGGGCTGCTTGCCCAGCACAAACATGCGGTTTTGAGCCAGAATCTGTGGCGCATGGATTTGCTCACCCATTCGATTGAGTTCAGCGAGAACTTCCGCCGCATGAGTGGCTTTTCCGCCCAGGAAATTGGCAACAGTCTGGATGAGTGTCTGACGATGATCCACCCCCAGGACCTGTCGCGCCTGAGTCGGTCCTTGAGCGGAGCAGACCTCAGATTGCTGCCCGATGAGTTGAGCTTTGAATTCCGCTTGCGCCACCGCAATGGAAGTTGGTGCTGGGTACTGGTGCGTGGCTGGATCGAGCGGGATGAAGCAGGAGATCCGGTAGCGATGAGCGGATCGCACACCGACATTACCGAAGCGAAGACCATTGATCCGATTACGGGGCTCGCAAACCGCTTTCGGTTTGCAGACTGGCTCGAAGAAAATTTTGCGCCCCAATCTTCGCGCCTCGCTGTAATTTCGATCGGCATTGACCGCTACGCTCTGATCCGCGATTCATTCGGGCAGGCCCTCGGCGACCAACTCTTGCGCCAAGTCGGCGAAAGGCTGGGCAGTGTCCTCAATACCGGAAATTTCGACTTCACAGACTGGATGCTTGCCCGCTTGAGCGACGATGAGTTCGCAATTGCGATTTCTGGAATTGAAGTGGAACAATCGGTACGCAAGACAGCCGAACTGATCCAGGACGCTCTCGCGAAAGGGATCTGGCTCGAAGGGAACGCGCTGTTTTTGTCCACCAGCGCCGGCTATGTTCTCGAACAAGACCGCCGCCACTATGAAGAAGTCTGGCGCGACGCTGAAATTGCGATGCACTCCGCCAAGGCGGATGGTGGAAACCGGATCGTGCTCTTCGGCCGGAGCATGCGCGAGAGTGTGCTCGAAAGAATGTCGGTTGAGCACGAACTGAAGCGGGCGATTGAACAGTGGGAGTTTGAGGTCTACTATCAGCCCAAAGTAACGCTGAAGGACGAGCGCATCGTCGGTTTTGAGGCTTTGTTACGTTGGCGGCATCCCGTAAAGGGCATCATTCCACCGCTTCAGTTTATCCCGCTTGCCGAAGAGAGCGGGCTGATTATTCCCATCGGGATCAGAACCGTGAGAGAAGTTTGCGAGACGATCCGCAAGTGGCAGGATGAGTTCCCTCAAGAAATGCCTCTTCAGATCAGTGTGAATTTGAGTGTGCGGCAATTTCAGGATCAGCATTTGATTGAAGAGATTCGGAAAATTCTCGCCGAAACGAAAATTCTCCCTTCCACGCTTCAATTCGAGGTCACCGAGAGCGTTCTCGTGATTGAGCCGGAGAGAGCTCTTGAAATTGTGAAGGAACTGCGGGGCATGGGCGTGGGCCTGATGATCGACGACTTCGGCACCGGCTATTCTTCTCTGAGTTATCTGCACAAGTTACCCTTCGACACTCTAAAGATCGACCGTTCGTTTATCAG
>JBKJSR010000392.1:0-10458 GCA_046594355.1 Bryobacter sp. | reverse complement strand
GTGCTTCGGCTCCGATTGCCGAAGGAGTGCGCTTGATCTGCGCGCAGGCTCAGGACCCAGGAGTAGACTATGCAATCGAACGTGCGGCGCAGTTCTTCGGCATCGGAGCGGGGAATGTCGTCTCCATGCTGCATCCCGAAATGGTCGAGACTGGCGGATGTCTGGTGCCCGCCCGCCGCAGGGGTGTGATTTGATGGAAGAACAACGATCATGCTGCAACTAGGATTTGTCTCGGCAATTCTGCCCGAACTCACACTCGACGAAGTCTTGACCTTTGCCGCGGAAGAAAAATTCCGCTGCGTGGAGGTGATGTGCTGGCCCAAGGGCAAGGCGGAACGCCGCTACGCCGGCATCACGCACATCGATGTCGTCGGCTTCACTGCCGATGACGCCAAGCGGGTGCAGGAGCTTTGCGCTGCCAAAGCTGTTTCCATTAGCGGCCTTGGCTATTACCCAAACCCGCTCACTCCCGATGCCGCCGAAGCCGCCGTTTACGTCGCACACATCAAGGCCGTCATTGAGGCGGCAGAGAAGCTCGGCATTCCCGTCGTGAACACCTTTGTGGGTCGCGACTGGACCAAAAGCGTTGACGACAACTGGCCGCGCTTCCTCTCCACGTGGAAGCCGCTCATCGATTTCGCCGACGACCACGGCATCAAGATCGGTATCGAGAATTGTCCGATGTCCTTCTCAAAGGACGAATGGCCCGGGGGCAAAAATCTCGCCAGCTCTCCACAGATCTGGCGTCGTATGTTCAACGATTTGCCCAGCTCAAACTTTGGCCTGAACTTCGACCCCAGCCATTTTGTGTGGCAGGGGATGGACTATATAAAGGTGCTGCGTGAGTTCAAGGATCGCCTGCACCACATGCACGCCAAGGATGCTCGTCTCGATCACGATCGTCTGAATGAAGTGGGCCTGCTTGCGCACCCGAATGCATATCACACGCCTAAGCTGCCTGGCATGGGCGATGTGGATTGGGGCAAGTTTTGCGGCACGCTCGCCGAAGTGTACGATGGCCCGCTGGCCATAGAAGTGGAAGACCGCGCCTATGAAGGGACGCTCGAAGCCCGCAAGCGCAGCCTGATTATCAGCCGCAATTATTTGAGCGCTTTTGTAGGCTAATCGAATGGCTGCAAATCGCTATCTGCTCTTCTGGAAGCCTTATGGCGTGCTCAGCCAGTTCACGCCCGAAGCGGGGAGCAAGCACTCGACTCTCGCCGAGTTCGTCAAGGTGCCCGGTGTCTATCCTGTTGGCCGGCTCGATTGGGATAGTGAAGGCCTGATGCTGCTCACCGACGACGGCGAGTTGCAGCATCGCTTCACCGACCCCCGCTTTGAACATCCGCGCACTTACTGGGTGCAGGTAGAAGGTGAAGTGTCGGATGACGCGATGTTGCAGTTGCTTCAGGGCGTCAAGGTGCAAGACTACACAGCCAAGCCTGCCCGCACCCGCCGATTGGCGCCCGAAGAGGTTGCCCATTTGCCGGAGCGCGCGGTGCCGATTCGCGTTCGGGCTTCGATCCCGACTTCGTGGCTCGAACTTGAAATTACCGAAGGCCGCAACCGGCAAGTGCGCCGCATGACCGCCGCCGTCGGGCTACCAACACTTCGCTTGCTGCGCGTCAAGATGGGAGAACTTACTCTCGACAAATTGGCACCGGGCGAATCGCGCGAAATCAACGCACCGAAAATGCCGCCGCGACCGGGAATAGGTCCGAAGAGTGGGGTCCGTCCTCGTTCGCGGTGAGTATTTCGCACTGCGGAGGGAAAGGGATCAGTTCAGGTTTCTCAGCCAGATGTTGCGAAAGCGCATCTCGGTGCGCGGCGCGTCTTTGAAGCCGGAATGGTCTTGCAGCCGCAAGGGACCGGCATCGCAGAGACTTGCCTGTTGGCAGCCGCCGCCTTTCTTGGCCATCACGGTGTTGTATTGCACCAGCACGCCGTTATGCACCACAGTGGCAAGCGCCGGCTTCTCCACTTGCCCCTGCGCATTACAGGCTGGCGCCGTAAAAAAGATGTCGTAACTCTGCCACGCCAGCGCAGGGCGCGAAGCATTTACAAGCGGGGCCGCAAAGCCATAGAGTGCCCCGGCGATGCCATCTGCATAAGTCGGATTGTTTAACGAATCGAGCACCTGAAGCTCATAGCATCCCAGCAGATAAACGCCGGAGTTGGCGCGCAATTGTCCCTTCTGTGCGGGCATGGCTGGCAACTTGTATTCGAGGTGGATCTGCGCGTTGCGGTACTTCGTCTTTGACACTGCATCTTTGGCACCGGTGGTGCAATTCATCGATTTTTCAGAATTGATCGTGCATCCTGTTGGCGTTCCATCCGGCTTGGTCCACTGTTCGAGGCCAGAGCCATCGAAGAGAACGATCGCGTCGGAAGGAGGCAGAGGAGATTGAGCGCCCGGCTGCACTACCGGCGGCTGGGCGTTCAACGTGAAGGAGAAGAGAAGAATTGGAGCGAGCAAACGCATCTCCGGATTCTACCTGTTACGAGCGCCGAATGCGTTTCACCCGCGATACGTCAGTTTCGCGTTAGTGCAAAAATGGAATTCGGCAATTGCCCCTTTAGTTATGAAACTCCTCATCCTGACCTTAAGCTTGGCCGCTCTACTCGCCGCTCAAAAAATCGAAACTCTCATCGGTGACGGAAAACCCGGCACCGGCGATGCGCAGGTGAACAACCCCTACGGACTTGTCATCGGCCCCGATGGAGCGCTCTATTGGTGCGATATCGATGGTCATGTCGTGCGCCGCATGGATCTCAAATCGCGCAAGACATCGATCGTCGCCGGCACGGGTAAGAAGGGCAATTCGGGGGAGAACGTCGCCGCTACGGAAGCCGACATCGACGAGCCGTATGAGGTTCGATTCGATGCGAAGGGCAATCTTTTCTTTGCCGACATGAAGAGCCATGTGATTCGTCGCGTGGATAAGCGAATGCATACGATCACCACCGTCGCCGGCACTGGTCAACCGGGTTTCAGCGGAGATGGCGGCTACGCGATCAAGGCGACGCTTCGCCAGCCACACAGCATCGTCTTCGACAAGCAGGGGCGGCTGCTGATCTGCGACATCGGCAACGACCGCGTGCGCCGGCTCGACCTCAATACGGGTCTCATCGAGACTTATCTCGGCAACGGCGAAAAGAAAGACCCGACTGAAGGTGCCAAGCTGCTCGATACTCCGCTGCTCGCGCCTCGTGCGATCGAAATAGACAAGGACGGCAAACTCTACATCATCAAGCGCCAGGGCAACGCACTCTACGAAGTGGATCCGAAACGCGGCACCTATCATTTGCTCGCCAGCAAAGGCTTCAATGGCCCCAAGGGCATTTCGGCCGGCCCAAAGCGCACTCTCTACATAGCCGACACGGAAGCCCACGCCATCCAGCGTTTCGATCTCAAAACCGGTCAAATCACGAAGGTTGCAGGCAGTGGTGAACGCGGCGATGGTCCCGACGGGGATCCGCTGCGGTGCAAGATGAATCGGCCGCACGGGGTGTTCGCCGATAAAAAAGGAATTGTGTACGTCGCCGACAGCGAGGCGCACCGTATCCGCCGTTTGAAAAATGCATTAAGATAAAACCGTGCAAGTACGACTATTAGTTGCGTTCACGGGATTAGCTTCCCTTCTCGTTGCCGAAGAATCAAAGACCTTCACCACAGCGCAGAAGCGCTGGTGGGCGGTTCAGCCGGTGGTGAAATCCACCGTCCCCATTGGCAAACAGTCCAGTTGGGTCAAGAACGAAATCGATGCGTTCATTCTTGAAAAGCTGGAATCCAAAGGCCTTAAGCCCAACCCCGCCGCCGACAAGGCCACACTGTTGCGCCGCGTCACGCTCGACATCACAGGCATCCCTCCGACGGTGCAGGAATTTCAAAATTTTGTCGAGGACACATCTCCTAAAGCATGGGAGAAAGTGGTCGACCGCTTGCTCGCGTCGCCGCATTACGGAGAGCGCTGGGGCCGCCACTGGCTCGATGTCGCCCGTTACGCCGACTCGGACGGCTTTAAGGCCGACGACACTCGCGCTCATGTCTGGCGTTACCGTGACTACGTGATCAACAGCTTCAATCAGGACAAGCCTTACGACCGCTTTGTCAAAGAGCAGATCGCCGGCGATGAGCTTTATCCGGGCAACAACGAGGCCCGCATCGGCTTATCCTTTAACCGCCACTTCCCCGACGAGTACAACGCCGCGCACATAAGACTGCGCCGTCAGGAGATGCTGAACGACATCACCGACGCCGTGGGCTATGCTTTCATGGGCGTCACGATCGCCTGTGCGCGCTGCCACGATCACAAATTCGATCCGATCCTGCACAAAGATTATTACCGACTCCAGAGCTTCTTCACGAACACCCGCATCGACGATGGCGTTGTGCTTGACGGCCCTGAGCGCCAAGCCGAATATAAAGAGCAACTCGGCAAGTGGGAATCCGCTACGGCCACCATCCGCACCGAGATGCAGGCTTTGCTCAAGCCGGTCCGCGACTCATTTGGTCAGGAGCGTCTGGTGCGCTACCCCGAAGACATTCAGGAAGTTCTAACGATGAAGCCCGAGTTGCGCAGCCCCGAACAGTGGATGCTTTACCACAAGGCGCTGCCACAGGTCGTCTTCACCGATAACGAACTCGAAGCCAAGCTGCGCGGTCCAAACTCGCTGCGCTTTAAAGCACTCAAGCTGGAACTCAAGGCTTTTGATTCGCTCAAGCCTGCGCCGATGAACACGGCTCAGACCATGGCCGATGCATCGAAGAATGCCCCTAAAACTTTTGTGCTGCGCGGTGGCGCATGGGACGGACAGATGGAAGAAGTGCAGCCCGGCTTTCTCAGCATCATCGACCCATCCAACATTACGGTTGCGCCCGTCGCGATGGAATCGACGGGACGCCGATCAGCGCTTGCCAACTGGCTGGCCAGCAAAGACAATCCGCTCTCGACCCGCGTGATCGTCAATCGCGTTTGGCATTATCATTTTGGCCGCGGCATCGTCGGTACTCCCAGCGATTTCGGCGTCATGGGCGATCGTCCCTCGCACAAAGAACTCCTCGACTGGCTTACGACCAAGTTCACAGGTGAGGATAACTGGAGCTTGAAGAAGCTGCACAAGTCCATTCTCATGAGCGCTACTTACCAGCAAAGTTCCGAAAATCGCATGGATGCCGAAAAAGTGGATCCCGACAATAAACTGCTCTGGAAGTTCACCCGCCGCCGTCTCGAAGGCGAATCGATTCGCGATTCCATGCTAGCCGCCAGCGGCCTGTTGAATGCGAAAATGGGCGGCCCCGGTGTGTTCCCGCCCCTGCCCGATGGCTCGCTCCCCAAGGGTTATCAGCTCTGGAAAAATTCACCCGATAGCGACGATAATTTGCGCCGCAGTATTTACATCTTCGTGCGCCGCAACCTCCGCTACCCAATGTTTCAAAGCTTCGACATGCCGGATACTCACGAAAGCTGTGCGCGCCGGCAAACTACGGTAACGCCCGACCAGGCCCTCGAGTTGATGAATGGCAAACTGATTTCGGAATGGGCCAAGTCTCTTGCGCGGCGCGTCGACAACGACAGTGGCATCGATACCCGCACCAAGGCCGAGCGTGCGCTCCGCCTCGCGTACACCCGCACTCCGAAGCCGGATGAAATCGCCCGAGCGGCGGAATTTCTGGTCAAGCAGGAGAGCATCGCCGGTAGCCCTGAAAGAGCTCTCGAAGACCTCTGCCATACGCTTCTCGGCTCCAACGAATTTTTGTATATCAACTAGGGAAAGTCACTCATGAACCTTCGTAACCGCCGCCAATTTTTAGCTCAGGGTGGGAGCGGCCTCGGTGCCATGGCCTTCTCTTCGATGCTGGCCGCCGAGCGCAGTACCAAGCCGCACCACACGCCCATGGCCAAGTCGGTCATCTTCCTTTTTATGGAAGGTGGCCCCAGCCACATCGATCTATTCGACCCCAAACCAAAGCTGAACGAGATGCATGGCAAGCCGATGCCGGCAAGCTTCGGCAAGCTGATCACCGCCATGGGGACCGGCAACAACTCGCTGCTCGGCTCGCCGCGTAAATGGAATCAGCACGGTCAAAGCGGTACCTGGGTGAGCGACTGGTATCCCCACATCGCCAATCATGTGGATGACATGGCGATCGTGCGCAGTTGCGTCGCCGACGGTTTGAATCACGTAGGCAGCGTCTGCCAGATGAACACGGGCGACATCCTCGGCGGCCGCCCCAGCATGGGTGCCTGGCTCAATTACGGGCTTGGCAGCGCCAACAGCAACCTGCCGACTTTTACGGTTCTGATCGACGACAGAGACCCGCTCGGCAACACAAAAAACTGGAGCGCCGGCTTCCTGCCCGCCGTTCACCAGGGCACCCTCTTTCGTCAGGGTGAAACACCAATTCTCAACACCAAACTTGCTCCCGGCCAGACCAACGCCCGCCAACTCAGCAAGATGGATTTTCTCTCGCAAATCAACAAAGCCTGGAGCGCCGACAAGGCGGAAGACAGCGAACTCGATGCGCGTCTCAAGAGCTACGAACTCGCCTACAAGATGCAGGCCGCCGGGCCCGAAGCTGTCGACATCGCGAACGAAACAGCGGAGACAAAAGCGCTCTACGGCATGGACGAACCCGCGACAGAAACCTTTGGGCGCAACTGTCTGTTGGCCCGCAGGCTTGTGGAACGCGGCGTCCGTTTCGTGGAACTTTATTGCGGCTCCGGCAGCGGTTGGGACGCCCATAACGATATTGAAGGCAACCACGGCAAATGGTGCCGCGCTTCGGACAAACCCATTGCCGGCCTGCTAACGGATCTCAAGCGCCGGGGCATGCTGAAGGATACGCTCATCGTGTGGGGCGGGGAATTCGGCCGCACTCCTTTCAATGAGAAAGGCACTGGCCGCGACCACAATCCCTGGGGCTTTACTATGTGGTTCGCCGGCGGCGGCGTGCATGGCGGACAGGTAATCGGAGCTACGGACGACATTGGTCTCCGCGCCGTGGAGCGGCCCTCGCACGTCCACGACGTACACGCCTCGATACTCTGGATGCTCGGCCTCGACCACAAGCGCCTGACCTACATGCACAACGGGCGCGCCGAACGGCCCACTATCGTTGGTGGCGAATCGATGATTCCGGAGCTTTGGGGTGGCAAACTCCGAGCCTGAAAGTAACTCTATGTCTCCCCGCGATGAACAACTTCTAGGTTTCTGATCTCTTCCGCATACTGCCGCATATCCTGCTTTTGGGCACTTTAGCCTCGGCTTCAGGAAACAGCCACACCGCCGTTGCAAATCAGGCCCGGCTGATGGCCGATGCAGACGGTGCGCATACATCCATATGACAAACTACTCGGCGCTTTGCATCGTCGCGCTCGTCATTCCATCAATGAAGTTGGCACTGCCTGAAAATAGCGGCCGACGAGGTCTCAGCGGTGAAGCTTGATGGAATTCCTCAACTGAATTCAAATTAGCCCCGGCTATCGGATTTGAGCTGAACGGCGGTTCTTTCGATTTGAGAAATCCTTCAAAATATTCGATGCAAGGATGTAGCAGGTGTAAAAAAACAAGCCGAATCCAGCCGTAAGTGCGAAATATTCAGATGTCACCCTTTTAGTAGACTCCGCTACATATACATTCCGCCATTCACCTTCAACACATGACCGGTGATATAGCTCGCCCCGTCCCCGGCCAGGAAACTGACAGCCGCCGCAATATCTTCCGCTTGCCCAAACCGCTTTAGCGGAATCACTCCCAGCATTTTCTCCTTCAGTTCGTCGCTCAAACCTGCCGTCATGTCGGTCTCGACAAACCCCGGGGTCACGGCATTCACCGTAATTCCGCGCGACGCCAACTCCTGCGCGAGCGACTTCGTCAGCCCGATCAGACCCGCCTTCGAGGCCACGTAATTGGCCTGCCCCGCATTCCCCATTTCACCCACCACACTCGCGATATTGATGATGCGGCCCCAGCGTTCCTTCATCATGCCGGGCATCACGCCCTGCGCGCACACAAAAGCGCCCACCAGATTCGTCTGGATCACGCTGTTAAAATCTTCGAGTTTCATTCTCATCGACAGGCCGTCCTTGGTCACACCCGCGTTATTCACGAGGATGTGTATCGGCCCCACCTCGGCGATCGCCTTCTTCACGGCCTCCTGAATCGACTCGGGCGACGCCAGATCCATCGCGATCACGATCGCCTCTCCACCATTCGCGCGGATCTCCGCCGCCGCCTCTTCCAGCTTCTCCAGGTTGCGTGCGGCGAGTACTACTTTGTGCCCCGCTCCGGCTAACGCCTTTGCGCAAGCCAATCCAATTCCGCGGCTTGCGCCAGTTATCAATGCTGTTCTCTTCGTCACCCTTCCATAATAAGAGGAGATGTCTTACCAGGATCTGTCCGAGTTCCTCTCCGCCCTCGACAAGGCGGGTGAGCTGAAACGTATCCCCTTTGAAGTCGACCCTCATCTCGAGATCACCGAGTTCGCCGATCGTGCCGTCAAAAGCGGAGGCCCGGCGCTGCTCTTCGAGAAACCGAAAGGCTCCATCATCCCGCTCGCGATCAATCTCTTCTCAAGCGACCGCCGCATGGAGATCGCCCTCGGCGTCAATTCGCTGGACGAAATCGCCGATCGCATCACCGACTACCTCGGCATGAAAATGCCCACCGGCCTCATGGGTAAATTGAAAATGCTCCCCAAGCTCGCCGAGATGGGCAACTTCTTTCCGAAGGACGTCGCGAGCGGCCCGTGCAAGGAAGTGATCCAGAAGGACAATTTTTCGCTCGACGAATTTCCGATCCTCCACTGCTGGCCCGAGGACGGAGGCCGTTACATCACACTGCCGCTCGTCTTCTCGAAGAATCCCACCACCGGAAAGCGCAACTGCGGCATGTACCGCATGCAGGTCTACGATTCCAAGACCACCGGCATGCACTGGCAGCTCCACAAGCAGGGTGCCGATCATTACCGCCGCCTCCTGCAGGAAGGCAAGCAGAAGCGCATGCCCGTCGCCGTCGCCATCGGTGCCGATCCCGCCACGCTCTACTCCGCAATCCTCCCCCTGCCGCCCGAACTCGACGAAATGATGATCGCCGGCTTCCTGCGCTCGAAGCCCGTTGAGATGGTGAAGTGCGAGACCGTCGATCTCGAAGTCCCCGCTCAGGCCGAAATCGTTCTCGAAGGTTATGTCGAACTCGGCGAGCTACGCACCGAGGGTCCCTTCGGCGACCACACCGGCTTCTACTCGCTTGAAGACGACTACCCGGTCTTCCACCTCACTGCGATCACCCGCCGCAAGAAGCCCATCTACACGGCCACGATCGTCGGCCCGCCGCCAATGGAAGACTACTGGATGGGTAAAGCGATCGAACGCATTTTCCTGCCTCTGCTCCGGCTGCAGATCCCCGAAATCCGCGACATGTCGATGCCCGCCGAAGGCGTCTTTCACAACTTGATGCTGCTCAGCATCCGCAAGGCTTACCCCGGTCAAGCCCGCAAAGTCATGCACGCCATCTGGGGTTTGGGTCAGGCCATGTTCACCAAGTGCATCGTGGTGGTGGATGAAGATGTCGACGTGCGCAATTATTCCGAAGTGGTCTGGAAGGTGCTGAACAACATCGACCCGCAACGCGACATCGAGTTCGCGCTTGGACCGATCGATTCACTCGATCACTCGAGCCGCCTCGCGAATTTCGGCTCAAAAATGGGTATCGATGGGACGAAGAAATGGGTCTCGGAGGGCTTCACGCGCCCTTGGCCTGGGGTGCTCAAAATGACGCCGGAAATCAAAACCCGTGTCGAACAATTGTGGAAACAAGCCGGTATGGATACGAAACGATAGAAGTTCAGGTGCCTTTTTGGTAGTCTAAAGAGGTACCTCACGGTGCCCATAGCTCAGTTGGTAGAGCGCCGGATTGTGATTCCGGATGTCACGGGTTCAAGCCCCGTTGGGCACCCCAGAAGTCTTTTATTTAGTTAGGTTGAGCGGCCCCGCTTTTGGGGCCGTTTTTTGTCGCAGCGGTTTTCGCAGTGGTTTTTTCTCAGTACCGTCGGCACGCTCTCGTGACAAAATAATCGGCCTATCCACTTGCCGATCAACCGCTGAATGGTGCCGACGAGAGGTCTGCTCTGGGAAGCAAGGAGGTGGGTCGGATGAATCGTCCCTCAGCCTACCTCCGGCAAACTGAACGGCTCTCCCCAAACGCCGCTACCAGCGCATCAAGCCGATCGGTGATTCAGGTTTCCGCCGAAGATGTGCAAGGCGCGGAAGGGCCGTTTATTCCCGCCGAGGATGGGCGGCGCGGTACTCAGGCGATGGCGGCGAGAGTGGTGAAGACGCTTTCGTTGAAGCTATAGCCGAAGCCGCGAACACTGCGGATGAAGATGGGAGCGGTTGCATCGGCTTCAATCTTCTGGCGGAGCCGGAGGATGTAAACGTCCACGGTACGGTCGGT
>JBKJSR010000373.1:0-7513 GCA_046594355.1 Bryobacter sp. | reverse complement strand
TTCGCCAGCGAGGCGGAAGAGGCGAAGTGGTGGTTTAAGAATCGCGGCATCCATGGCGGCCAACTGCTTGATAACGTGAAAAGCGGAGAAGCGAAAGTCCTCACCAGGGCTATGCTGCTGGAGCGCATCTCGGCTTCGAAGAAAAAGGCGGCCCCAGTTGTATCTCTACGGATCCCCGAAGCAGACTTGACTCTAGCCAGGAAGCAAGCTGAACAGAAAGGTCTGCCTTACCAGACCTACATTAAATCTCTGCTGCACGAAACTCTTACTGAGAGGGAGAAGAAAAAAGGAGGATGGTAGCCAATCCCTCTTCTGCGGCTCTTCGCAGTGGAATTAGACATCTTTGGTCGGCACGAGTCCACCAGGCATCTCGTCAACCATCAGACAGGAACTTCGACTTCAATCTCGCGCACAATTGAGGTCGAAGACCGTTCGCTGGAAATACTTTCCCAATAAACTCGAATTGCTTCCGACGCACGGGCAGACAACTCATCCACGGATCGCCCCGTCACCAGGATGGATGGTAGTTCCGGCACATATGCACTATATCCAGTTGCATCGCCTTCAATCACGAGCGAATACTTGCGGATCATGGGTTGGGGTCCTCTATTCCAGTTTGCCTCAGAATGGCGCGAAAAGTGCCGGGCCGAACATCATCACCAAGTTTTCCTGATACGACAGTAATTCTGCCCTCTGGGTTTCGGAGCACCCGATGGTCGCCAGTGGTTCGCACGTGGCACCAACCGGCCTTCGTCAGAGCTTTGATTAATTCGCGAACTTTAATCGGCACTCTATCATTCTAAAAAATCCTCAAATCGCTCACACCAAATAAGTTCGCACCCCTCCCCTAATGCAGCATCGCCGATGCCGGCAGAAAGAAAAAGATGATCCCCAGCATGATATAAACCCCCAGCAACTGCACTCCCTCCATCCAGTGGCTCACTCCATCGTCGGCCACCTGCGCCGTAATAAACACGCTAATCACCACCGCCAGCACCTCCGCCATCGTAAACACCAGATCCATCGGTTTCGGCCCCATAAAGTGGCTCAATACCACCAGCAGAGGCCCCACAAAAATCGCAATCTGCAAGCTCGATCCGATCGCGATCGACAGACTCAAATCCATCCGGTTCTTCCGCGCCACAAGGATCGCCGTCGAATGCTCGGCCGCGTTACCCACGATCGCCACCACAATCACACCCACAAAAACATTCGACATCCCAAAGCTCTGCGCCGCGCTCTCCACGTTATGCACCAGTATCTCGCTCACCATCGCAATCGCCGCCGTCGCCGCGGTGAGGATCCCGATGCTCTTACGTAGACTCCAAAACTCTCCCTCCCCCTCACTCTCCGACTCGCTCGAAAAATAGTGCTTATGCGTCTTCAGCGTGAACAACAAACTCAATCCATAAATCACCAGCAGTAGAATCGAAAACTCCAGGCTCAAATCCCGCTCCAGTTTAACCGAATCTTTCGCTCCTCCGGCCAAGTAATGAAACATCGCCGGTAAGATCAACGAAAACGAGCCAATCGTCAACAGTGTTGTTTGCGCCCTAGCCGCCTGCGCGCTAAATTTCTGCTCTTTATATTTCAGTCCTCCAACCAGAATCGAAGCCCCCAACACCAGCAGCAGATTCCCGATTATCGACCCTGTAAGGGAAGCCTTCACAACGTCGTACATCCCGGCCCGCATTGCGCTAATCGCAATAATCAACTCCGCCGCATTCCCGAACGTCGCATTCAGCAATCCCCCAATGCTCTCGTTCGTCTTCGCCGCCAGATGCTCCGTCGCGTGTCCCAGCCAGCTCGCCAGCGGTAGTATCGCCACGCAAGCCAGCAAAAAAATCACCGTCTGGTTCGAGTAGTGTGTAAAGTGCAAATACATCACCAACGGGGTCAGGATCAGTAACCAGTTCACGCTCTCACCGCCTTCTTCGCTCCACGTTTCTTCGCAATATTCTCCGCCGCTACCGCAGTGCCCTTATGTCCCCACCGCGCCAGCGGATAAATTCTCTTATGCCCCGTAGACAAATTCGCAATCTCCACGCTCACTCGTCCATTCGCGTCGCACCGGTAACTCTCTTCAATCTCGCAATGCTGTGCATGCTCGCTTTGCCCAACCGGCACACTCGCCAAATCTTCTCGCTTCTCGAGCGCCGGATCGAACGGAAACAGAATCTCGTCCCAGTAAGTGATCTCCCCCGCCGGCTGCAAATCCTCGCTGATCCGCGTCGACTCAAGAAAACGAAAGTGCCCCACGTTATGCACTGGCCGATAACGCCGCTGCACCAACAGTTCATTCTGCGCGGCCCCCGGTAATTCCGTCCCCTTCGCAAACACCGGATCGAACACAATCCGCCTTCCCTGATCCGCCTCCCGCCACACTCCAAAGTATTGATGAAACCGCTCCACCAGCGTATAGCCGGACTGCTGATCCGCATGGATCGCCAACCCAATCGCCGTCGCCGCCCGCATATACGCGCTCCGCTTCACCTTCCGGCCGAACTTCTCTTTCAACTGCCTCGCCACCAGCGGCAACTCACTCCCCCCACCAGTAACATAAACAGCTTCAATCGACTCCAACCCGCCCCAAAGCTCCAGCAAATCCCCAGTCGCATTCAGCGTCTCGGCCACCAGCGGCCAGGCCCGCTCATAAAACTCCGCCACTGTCATCGTCACCTTCCCGCCCACCTCGAGAATCCCCTCAAGCTCGATCTCGATCTTGCGCGTATTCGGATGCAGGCCTTCTTTCTTCTCGCGGCAAGCATCCACCAGCAAAAACCATTGCTGCTGGTTCACCTCGCTCACATCAAGGCCTAGCCCCTCCATCGCCATCTCCGCCAGAACCAGGTCGAACTCATCCCCGCCCAGCGTCGCAATTCCCTCGCTCCCCAGCACGCTCCGTTCGTTCTCCGTCAACGCAACCACCGACGCGTCGAAGGTCCCGCCCCCAAGGTCGTACACCAGAATCTTGTCTTTCGTCATCTTGTTCCGATGGCCAAATTCAATCGCCGCCGCCGAAGGCTCATTCAACATCGCGAGCACTTGAAAACCCGCCATCCGGAACGCCTCTGCCGTCAAAAAACGCTGGTTCGAATTCGCATGGGCGGGCACACCCAATATCACTTCCAGCTTCTCCCCCTCCGCCACTGTCAGATTCGACGCCTCCATCATTGCCTTCTTCAACGCCATCGCCAACTCGCCATACAACTCCAGCGCCGCAAAACGATGCGGACCCACACTGATGGGCGTCTCGGGTCCAACCTCCCCCAGCAATCGCTTCAGACTCCGCACAGCAGCCCACCCTGGCTCCCCTTGTTTCGTCCACGCATCCCATCCATACAGGCGCTCGCCCGTGCTCTCCACCGCAAAGGCTGCTAGCGCTGGAAACCACTCCCGGCTCGCCCCATCCGGGCAGTCGAACGACACCAGTGGATAATTTCCCCGGTCCACCCACGACACAACGATGCGGGTAGTCCCAAAATCAACCCCAAGTCTCAACGCGCTTCAAACTCCATATACCTTCCATGATACGTTCCTGCCCAACACCCTTGACTCTCGTAGCATTTGCCTCACCATGCTTAAGCTGAGTGCAAGTAGTAGGGACAGTGCCGAAGCCGAAGCTGTTTCTCTGGGCGGGCGATTGGCTGCCATCCATGATTCAACTGAAGCTGCCTCGATTTTCTCGACTTTCGTCCCATTCGCCGTAGGCACACTTCTTGGGCTCCGCATAGGGCTCAACGATGCAGCGCTAAATGCCACTTTCAATTGGACTGGCGGTGACCTGCTCACATATACAAACTGTTACCCCGGTGAGCCAGGCGGACGGCTGATTACCGAAACTTACGTCCAAATGTTCGGTCCTTTGCTTTAACCTGCTTCCGGCGGTTGCAATGGCCCCAACACGTCCACAGGCCCGGGATAAAGGCCCCTTGCGCTTCAAGGCCACTCACCCGTTGGGTAGCTTCAGAGCAGTCGAATTTCCACTTGAATCAACGGCTTGCGGGAGATCACATCGCCAAGCGGTTTCTAGGTTTCAGAAAGTTGTTGACAATTACTTGATTTTCCAATACAAATACTTAATCACAATAGGTTCGCAGTGTTCTCTATGTGAACATTCTTTTGGAGGCCACCTATGACCCGTCGATGCCCTGTGTTGCTCAAAACTCTGTTGATGCTCGTATTCGTGCTTGCGAACGCCTTTGCCCAAGGCACACAAGGTTCGATATCCGGAACCGTCTTCGACGCAACCGGCGGCGTGCTGCCCGGCGCCACCGTGCGGCTTCTTAACGAAGGTACGGGCCAGCGGTGGAATGCAACGACCAGTGCCGCAGGCAACTACCGGTTTCCCGCACTCCTCCCAGGCACCTATACGGCGGAAGCGGAAAGTTCCGGCTTCAAGGCGTTTCGCAACTCGGGCGTCACTCTACAGGTTGCGCAGAACGCTACTCTGGATCTTCGCCTCGAAGTCGGGGCGGTCACGGAAAGTGTCGAAGTCAAGGCCTCCTCGCCCATACTCAACCGCGAGACCGCAGCCGTGGGGCAGGTGATCGAGAACAAGCAAATCGTGGACATGCCGCTCAACGGGCGAAACTTCCTACAGCTCGGCTTGCTCGTGCCCGGCGCGAGCGAAAACCCGGGTGCCCAGAGCCAGTTCAGTATAAACGGCATGCGTGGCAACATGACTTCCATGTTGTTCGATGGCATGGAGGTCCGTGCGGTGCGTAACGGACGCCCAGCGATCCAGCCTTCTGTGGACGCATTACAGGAGTTCCGCATCCAGCAGAATTCGTTCAGTGCAGAGTACGCCACAGGAACCGCCGTCATCAATGTTGCCTTCAAATCGGGGACCAACGAATTTCATGGCACGGCTTACGAGTTCCTCCGGAATAACAAGTTAGACGCACGCAATGTCTTCGATCGCGCGTCAACTCTCCCGCCTTTCCAGCGCAACCAATTCGGCCTTGCTGTCGGAGGCCCGATACGGCGTAATACGCTGTTCTTCTTCGCAAACTACGAAAGTCTGCGGACGCGGCGCTCCCGCACCACGTTTGCTAACGTACCCACGCCGGCCCAACTGGGCGGCGACTTCAGCGGCGGCCCGCAAATCTTTGATCCGCTTACATACGACGCGGCGGCGAACCGGCGATCGCCTTTCCCCGGCAATCGCATTCCCGCAGACCGGGTTTCGCAGTACGCCCGTGCCACCGCCGGAATCTATCCGCAACCCAACCTCACGGGCGTGCCTGGCCAAAACTACGTCACCGTGCGGGCGAATCCCGACGATGCCGACCAGGGGAATCTGCGCATGGATTCCGTGCTTACTTCCAACCAGCGTCTTTTCGGACGCTTCTCGGAGTTTCGCAACTTCAGCGAGACGCTGGGCGCGCTGCCATATGCAGGCAGCATCAATAAGAATAACGGGCGAAACATCATGCTCAATCACACCTGGGTGCTCAGCCCCTCGCTCATCAGTCAGGCACGCCTGGGATATACGTTTATCGACGTTTTTGTGGGAAATCCGCTCGCGGATCGTCCGCTGGCGAGTGAGGCGCTCGGCCTGCGCAATCTTAGACTCGCGGGACACACGCAGGGGTTGACGCAACTCAATATCATCGGTATTACGACCATGGGCAGCAGTCCTTTCACACCGCAGGGCTCGCGGGAGAACCTGTATGAACTGGGCAACGACGTCAGTTGGCAGCGCGGACGCAATGCCCTCAAGGTCGGCGTTGTCGCACGGCGCTTCCGGCCCGCCTTGCGCGCTCTTCTCACCCCCAACGGAATTCTGAACTTCGAGAACCGCTTCAGCAATCAGATCGGCACGCCAGGCACGGGAACTTCCATTGCAGATTTCGTGCTGGGCTATCCACTATCCGCGCGGGCGGGTACGCCGATCGAGACCAACGGCTTTGTCGATCTCGTCTACAACAACTATGGCTTCTACTTCCAGGACGATATCAAGATCAACCCCAAGCTCACTCTGAATCTCGGCCTTCGGTATGAATATCAGAATCCCATCCGCGAGCGATTCAACGCGGCGCGGAGCTGGGGTGTTCAGGAGCGGAAATTTCTCGAGGTTGGGCGTGATATTCCGTCGCTCACCAAGCCCGACCGCAATAACTTCGCGCCCAGGGCGGGAGCGGCTTACAGCCTGACACCAAGAACCGTGCTGCGCGCCGGCGCGGGCATTTTCTACGGCTTCGTCCGTGGCGATGAATACCCTATCTACCAGTTGAACCCGCCATTTTCCAACGACGTGACGATCAACTCGGATCCCACTATCCCTACGCTGCTCCCAGGTGTGCTGTTTCCAGTTCCGTCCACCACTCTTCTGCCGGGAACCAACATCTTCTCTCTGTATTACGATCTCCCGGCAAATTATACCTACCAGTGGAATTTCGCGATCCAACGGGAGCTGCTGACGGGCCTCTCTCTCGAAGCAGCCTACGTTGGGTCCGCGTCACGCAAGCTGACCGGCCGCGATCTGCCCAATCAGGCTGTTGCTGACGCAGATTTGTCGCGGCCAACGCCTGTGCAGGGTCGGCGGCCATTCCCCGCCTTCGGCGACATGAGCATCGCCGGTGCACTGGATTCGGCCAACTACAACGCCCTTCAAGTCAAGGTGGAGCGCCGCTACAAAGCGGGCCTTTCCTTACTCGGCGCCTTCACATACGGCAAGACCCTGGGTATCAGCGAGGGCGGAGACCAGTCCACTGTAATGGACCCGCGAGACCGCCGGCGCGACTACGGCCCCCTTCCCTACGATCAGCGCCTGCGGTTTACGGCCAGCTTCTCCTATGAGCTTCCCTTCGGCAGAGGCCGAAAATTCCTTGGCCAGTCGCCGCGCTGGGCCGACGCGCTACTCGGCGGTTGGCAGGCCGGAGGCATCGTGACGATGCGCGGGGGCGAGTATCGTGCGCCATCGGGCAATGTTTCCGCCAACCGCGGCCGTTCGGACCGAAACCGTCCCGACCGCATCGCCTCCGCAAACCTTGCCAGGGGCGAGCGGGCGGTCACACGGTGGTTCGACACCAGCGCATTCCGTTCTCAGGCTTTTGGAGCCTTCGGCAACTCCGGCGAGGGGGTGCTGGCAATGCCAGGGGCGAACAATTGGGATCTCAGTCTGTTGAAGGACTTTCGATTGACGGAGGACCTAAGGCTTCAATTCCGAAGTGAGTTTTTCAGCGCCTTCAATCATCCAAATTACGGCTATCCGGGGCTGACCATTGGTACGCCGCAATTCGGCGTGATTACCGGCGCAAGCGGTTCCCGCTCGATCCAACTGGCGCTGAAACTCATCTGGTAACAAATCTGCCCAACACCCTTGACTCCTGCCTCCACTTTGCATAAGCTTCCAGAACATTGAGCCGTTAGCAATAACTACTTCCTCGCACTGGAGCCCGACCATGTTTCGTCTTCTCGCCATACTCTCTCTATTCACCGCGCTCGCCGCCGCGCAATCTACCGGCACCGCCACCCTCGTCGGTACCATCACCGATACCTCCGACGC
>JBKJSR010000666.1:0-4389 GCA_046594355.1 Bryobacter sp. | reverse complement strand
CCCAACTTCGTCGAGATGAACCCGTATCACAATCTGGTCGTCGGCTTCCGCCAGCCGCTGGCTTCATTCTTCTACATTGTTGCGATGAGCATGCTCGGCTTGCACCTCACACACGGCGTCTGGAGCATGTTCCAGACTGTAGGATTGGGTCATCCGCGCTATCGGGCTATCCTGCGCAGCTTTGCCACAACGGCGGCCGCAGTCATCTCTCTCGGCAATATCTCGATCCCCGTTTCCGTCCTGCTCGGAATCGTTGGAAAGGATTTGGTCTAACTCATGATTCTTAACGCCCGCACTCCTTCTGGACCTATCGAAAAAGCCTGGGACGCAACCAAGTTCAACATGAAGCTGGTGAACCCGGCCAATAAACGCAAGTACCACGTCATCGTCGTCGGCACTGGTTTGGCTGGTGGGGCCTGCGCCGCTTCACTCGGAGAACTCGGCTATAACGTCACTGCTTTCTGCTTTCAGGATTCCCCCCGCCGCGCCCACTCCATCGCCGCGCAGGGTGGCATCAATGCAGCCAAGAACTACCGCAACGACGGCGACTCGATTCAACGCCTCTTCTACGACACACTCAAGGGCGGCGACTTCCGCGCCCGCGAGCACAACGTCTATCGTCTCGCTCAGGTCTCGGTCAACATCATCGACCAGTGCGTCGCCCAGGGCGTCCCCTTCGCTCGCGAATACGGCGGCACCCTTGCCAACCGTTCCTTCGGCGGCGCTCAGGTTTCACGCACCTTCTATGCGCGTGGCCAGACAGGCCAGCAGCTTCTGATTGGCGCTTACCAGGCCCTCGAACGACAGGTCGCCGCCGGACAAGTGAAGATGCTCACCCGCACCGAGATGCTCGACCTCATCGTCATCGACGGCAAGGCTCGCGGCGTCGTCACCCGCAACCTCGTCACCGGCCGGATGGACGTCCACATCGCCGATGCCGTCGTCCTTGGCACCGGCGGCTACGGCAACGTTTTCTACCTCTCCACCAACGCCAAGGGCTCGAACGTCACCGCCAACTGGCGCGCCTACAAACGCGGCGCACTCTTCGCCAACCCTTGCTTCACTCAGATCCATCCCACCTGCATTCCTGTCTCGGGCGACTATCAATCGAAGCTCACGCTCATGTCGGAATCTTTGCGCAACGACGGCCGCATCTGGGTCCCCAAGAACCCCGGCGACAAACGCACGCCGGATCAAATCCCCGACGAAGATCGCGACTACTACCTCGAGCGTATGTACCCGAGCTACGGCAATCTCTCTCCCCGCGATATTTCCTCGCGTGCCGCCAAGCGTGTTTGCGATGAAGGCCGCGGCGTTGGAGAAACCGGTCTCGGCGTCTACCTCGACTTCCGCGATTCCATCAAGCGGCTCGGCGAAAGCATGATCCGCGAGCGCTATGGCAATCTCTTTGAAATCTACGACCGCATCACCGGAGAAAATCCCTACAAGGTGCCCATGCGCATCTTCCCTGCGGCCCACTACACCATGGGCGGCCTTTGGGTCGACTATCATCTGATGTCCACCATCCCCGGCCTCTTCGTGCTTGGCGAAGCGAATTTCTCCGACCATGGTGCCAACCGCCTCGGTGCCAGCGCCCTCATGCAGGGCCTCGCCGACGGCTACTTCGTCGCGCCCTACACGATCACCAATTACCTTGCCGAGACCAAACTCGAAAAAGTCTCCGTCGATCACCTGGAAGCCAAAGGCGCGTTAGAGAATGCCGAAGCCGGCACCAAAAAATTGCTCAACACCAAGGGCAAAAAGACCGTCACCCAGTTCCATCGCGAGCTTGGCAAGACTGTCTGGGATTACTGCGGTATGGCCCGCAACGAAGCCGGCCTCCAGCAGGCCATTGGCAAAATCCAGGAGCTCAAAGAAGAGTTCTCGCAGAACGTAACGATTCCCGGCTCCGGCTCGGACCTCAACCAGCAACTCGAAAACGCCGGACGTGTCGCGGACTTCATCGAACTCGGTGAATTGATGTGCATCGACGCTCTCGACCGCAAAGAGAGCTGCGGCGGCCACTTCCGCGAAGAGTATCAAACCTCCGAAGGCGAGGCCCAGCGTGACGACGACAATTATGCGTACGTCGCCGCCTGGGAATACAGGGGCCAAGGCACAGCGCCCGCGCTCAACAAGGAACCACTAAGCTTTGAATACGTCAAGCCCGCTCAGCGCAGCTACAAATAACGAAGGAGCACCACAAACATGAAGCTAACTCTCAACGTATGGCGGCAGCCTGGCCCCAGTGTCCCCGGCAAAATGGTGCGCTATGACTTGGCCGACGTCAAGGCGGACATGTCGTTCCTCGAAATGCTCGATGTGCTCAACGAAAGCATCATCGTTAAGGGCGAAGAGCCCATCGCCTTTGAACACGATTGCCGCGAAGGCATCTGCGGCTCCTGTGGATTCATGATCAATGGCAAGGCCAACGGCGGCTTTCCCAAGACCACAGTTTGCCAGTTGCACATGCGTCATTTCAAGGAGGGCGACAAACTTTTCCTCGAACCCTGGCGTGCCACGGCCTTTCCAATCGTCAAGGATTTGATGGTGGATCGTTCGTCCTTTGACCGCATCATTCAGGCCGGCGGATTCATCTCTGTCCCCACCGGTTCGGCTGTCGATGGCAACGCCATTCCGGTATCGAAAGTTTATGCCGAGCGCGCCATGGATGCCGCTTCCTGCATCGGTTGCGGTGCCTGTGTCGCCAGTTGCCCCAACGCTTCCGCCAGCCTCTTCACTGCGGCCAAAGTCGCGCACCTGAATCTGTTGCCCCAGGGTCAGCCCGAAAAACTCGATCGCGCCCTCAACATGGTCACCGTCATGAACGAGGAGATGTTCGGCTCCTGCACCAACATGCAGGAATGCGAAGCCGCCTGCCCCAAGGGCATCTCGATCGAAAACATAGCGATCATGAATCGCCACTACGTCCAGGCATCCTTCGCCCATCGTCCCGCCCTGTCCGAAGCGGGTGCCGGTTAATGAGCGAGACCCTCCTCGACCACATCTCGCAAACCCTCTACACTGCCGTCCTATCCGATTCGCTCGACAGCATGGGTTATCGGCGTCAGGTCATGCGTGAGTTCATCCGCCCAGTCCATTCCAGATACACCGTAGTCGCCGGTTACGCCCACACCATTGCTTTCGTAGATAGCGATGCAATGCTGCCCAATCCCTTTGACGCCGAGATCGAGGCGGTCGACGCGATTCAGGCGAACGACATGGTCGTAATCTCGACTGGCAACTCAATCCAGAACGCTCCCTGGGGAGAACTGCTCTCTACCGCCGCTGTCGCCCGCGGTGCCAGAGGCGCGATCATCGAAGGTTTTGTGCGCGACGTCAAGATGATCGAAGCGCTCAATTTTCCGGTCTTCGCAACGGGCATGAAGCCCCTTGATTCGAACGGTCGTGGCCTGCTCACTTCCTACGGCAAACCCATAGTCTGTGGCGAAGTAGAGGTCAACCCCGGCGACCTGATCGTAGCCGATTTCGACGGAGTAGTCGTCATTCCGGTTCATCTCATCGACCAGACTCTTCAACTCGCGAGCGCCAAGGTAACAGGTGAAAACAACTCCCGTGCCGAACTCGAAAAAGGCGCCTACCTCCGCGACGTCTACAAGAAGTTCGGCGTCCTTTAGTCCTGGTGCGCTGGATGCACTTCGCTGCCCTTCAAGACGTTTGCAGTCTCCCTGAGCCTTGCCCGAAAAGTGGATAGAATCGGAGCCAAACCATGATTCGACACCTTCTAATACTCACCGCCTTTTTTGCTGTCCTGCCATGCACTGCGGCCACCTATCGCTTCGCAGCGGTCTGGGATGGTGAGCGGCGCATGGACAAGGCGTGCATCACAATTGAGGGTGGCCGCATTGAGAGCGTCGGCACCTGTCCTGCAAATGCGATCGACATGTCCCGCTACACCGCGATTCCCGGCCTCATCGACATGCACACCCACATGACCTATGTCCTGAACAACCCGGTCAGTCTGCCTGGCAGGAACGCGGCGGCTGTCTATCTCGCACGCGAAAATGCCATGAAGACCCTGCAAACAGGAGTGACAACGGTGCGTGATCTGGGTGCACAAAACTACGCGGACATCGCGATGCGCGACCTGATCGCCGGCGGTCTGATGAAGGGTCCCCGAATGTTCGTTGCCGGCTATGGGTTGCTTAGCTCGCGCGGCGGGGCCGCGAGTCCCGGCGCGGCGGGTAGTGTCGAAGAAGTAATCCGCGTTACCGGCGAACAGGCGAAAGCGGGTGCGGACTGGATTAAGATGTACGGGTCAACCGGATCGAGACAAAATGTAAGTGGCGATCAAACCTTTACCTATGAAGAAATGAAAGCCGCAGTGGAGACGGCCCACAAGTTAGGCAAGCGTATCGCGATTCATAG
>JBKJSR010000335.1:0-7247 GCA_046594355.1 Bryobacter sp. | reverse complement strand
CGCCCGGGCTTGCCTTGCCGCGAAAGGTCCGTACCAAGCAGCGGTGCGAAGGCTTGCGTCACGGCAAACAATCCAAACTAATTTACTTCAAATTGTTTGCGCACCATGTCTAGCGGCAAGTACAGCAACGGGCCGCCGATTGCGCCCGCAACTTGTTTTGCCGCGTTTTCAATCGCGAAACCATCGGTTACATCGAAGACCAGCGGCGTGAAGCAGAGTGGAAAACTCTGGCGCAATCGTCGCGCGTCGGCCTCTGTGCGAACAGAACCGAACACGTGGAAGCCGGCATCGATCACCGCCTTTGTCGCGGCCAACCCGATGCCGGTCGAAACGCCCGTGATCACAACGCTTCTCATATCAGCATTGCAACCCCCAGCACAATCAGCACCAGCGCACTCATGATCGGAATTGTCACTGCAAGTCCCTTCAGCCGCGAGAAGGTTGGCATCACAAATACAGCGGCCAATCCCAGTCCAATCAGAACGGCCGCAAGACCAATTGAAAAACTAAGCAGCAGCACCAGGCCGTATAAGCTCTGCCCGCGCGAGAGCGAGAGCAGTAGAAGCGAAAGTGCTTCCGGGCAAGGCACGATGCCACCCGAGACTCCCAAGGCCTTGAGTGAAATTCCGTGCGGATGATCCGCCCTCAATTGCGGCAGCACCTCATTCAAGACAGGCTTGGGGCGCAACCGCTGATAAAGCATCCAGCACCCAATACCCAATATCAGCGCCCCGCTGGCCCGGTTCAGCAGCGGATGCAGCACTTGCAGATTGATCGATTCCGAAAGATAATAAGCCAGCAGGCCGAGCACGAAGACACTGGCAGTATGCGTAAAAGTGACGATCGTGCCGAGCCGCAACGCGTCTAGCGGCGAACCGCGCGTGCCCGCCAGATAAGCCGCGACAACAGTCTTGCCATGCCCTGGAGTCAAGGCATGAGCCGCCCCCAGCACTGCGGCTGCTCCCAAAGAAAATACGCCCGGCTCCAGCAGCAATTCAGAAAGAGTCGTCATGCCTTGCGAAAGGCTTCCGCCACAGCATCCATCTGATCCAGCGAATTGTAAATGTGCGGAGAGATGCGGATGCCGCGAACCGGCCCGGACGGTGTGACACTAAACGCCATCCCCTGATCTTTGTAAAGCGACTGATCGAGCACCCGAAGATCCGCAACTCCCGGCAAGTCTGCCTTCACCACTCCGCAGAACAGCGAGTCCTTGCGATTCGTGCGCAACTGCACTTTCGGGTTGTCGGCCAGCTTCGTCATCAGATGCGAAGTGAGCTGGCGAATGCGGGCCTCGACATGATTCATGCCCACCATGGTGAGGAAGTCGAAGGTCGCATCGAGAGCGGCGAGGCGCGCATCGTCCCTTTGACCATAGGTTTCGAGAAAGCGCGCACCGCCCTTGCCGTCTTCGGAATATCCAACACTCACGATCGAAGGCCACACGGATTTCTGTTGATGACCAACCACAAAAAGCAGGCCCGCTTCAAGCGGACCCATGAGCCATTTGTGCGAGCTGGTGGCATAAGAATCGCAGCCCATCTGCCGCAGGTCCACCGTAAGCATGCCGCCACTCTGTGCTCCATCTACATGACTCCAGATATTGCGCTCGCGCGCGGCGCGGCAAAGCCGGGCCACGGGATAGACCACACCCGTGCTGCTCGTCACATGCGTGATTGCGAGCACCTTGGTCCTGGCCGTGAGTGCCCGTTCAATTTTTTCGGCCAATGCTTCCGGGCTATCGATCAACTGCGTCGCCGGAATGATGTTCAGCGTAAATCCAACGCGCTTGGCGTGGTTTTTCCAGGAATCGAGATTCGATGGATGGTTGTCCTCCACCAGGGCAACCTCATCGCCAGCCTTTAAGTTCAAGCCATGCACGATCGTGTTGGAAGCTTCCGAAGTGTTGCGGGTAAAAGCGATCTCATCGCTTGTCACTCCGAAAAACTTTGCCGCCTGCACGCGAACGCGCTCCCGTAGCGGACCAAACTTCGCCCGGTTCTGAAAACTGGGATCGGCTTGAAAATCGCGAAGAAAATGCTGATGCCTGTCGAGAACCGGCAACGACGCGGGGCAGACGTTGGCCGCATTCAGATAAACCAGTCCCTCGCGCAAGGGAAACTGCTTCCGCAAGAGCGTCCAAAAACTCTCGTCGCGCGGCGTCGAAGGACCAGCCGACTGTGCAAAAGCAGCCCATAACGGACTCAAGCCAATTGGGAACAACGATCTGCGGAGCATATCGAGCGAGTATAGCCGAACCTGCTCAATGAAGTTGGGCGGGGATAGCGGGCCAAGCAGTCTGCAAGCGCACGAATGGATGCGGGTCTCTGCCCTCTGCTGTTAGATTGAGTTGCTCAATGGGTGGCTCATCGTTGATCGTGCAGACGGGGAGAAAGGGGAGTGGCAATCTCCATGCATCTTCGTTCGGCGCATTTTGGTAACGGCCGCTTATCGGAAGCCGGAGGCCGGAGGCCTTCCCTCAACAGCACCGATGCCGATGCCCTGACTACTGCCCTGACTACCGGGTCTATGCCGATTGCCGTCGTGCCGTTAGGCGGACGCCGACACCCGATGACGAGTGTGGATCGAGTGAACAAAAAAAGCAGAGCTAGAATCAACACCGTGATTTAGGCCGGAGTTCGTGTGTCCTCACCATATTCTGCTGCGGGCATTGTTGCCGCAGGCATTGTTGCTGCGGGCATGTTGCCGCGGGCATTTGACTTAGACCAGTGTGAAAGTCTATAGTAAAGGTCTTGTTTTTAATAATTTAGCCACTGCTTCTCGTTTCAGAAGGAATCCAGATCATGATCAAGCTCGACATCATCAACGAAGTGGTATCGCGTACCGGAATCACCAAGACCAAAGCGGAAATGGCGGTGGAGACGGTGTTTGAAAGCATGAAGCGGGCCTTGGGGCAAGGCGAGCGCATCGAGCTGCGCGGCTTCGGAATTTTTAACGTTCGTCCCCGCAAAACCGGAATCGGCCGCAACCCCAGAACAGGCGACGAAGTCGCCATCCCGCCCGGTAAAGCCGTCCGCTTCAAGCCCGGCAAAGAACTCCAGACCCTTTAGTCAACACGCGTGATCATCGAAGAGCAGCGGCGGCCCAAATACCTGCTTGCACTCTCGCTTTTGCTTCTTACCCTGTGGACCACCTCCGCAGCCGGATCGCGGATGGTCTACAACTTCGAAAACAATTTGCCCGCTTTCCGTTTTGACCCCGATGCCCTCGGTTTATTCGAAGCCTTCTTCAATCCCAACGCTCTGCTTGCGGGATTATCCTTCTCCCTGCCACTCCTCCTGATACTGCTCGCGCACGAACTTGGCCACTACTTCGCCTGCCTTTACTACCAGCTCGACGCGAGTCTGCCTTACTTTCTCCCGGTGCCAACTTTCATCGGCACCCTTGGCGCATTCATCCGCATCCGCTCGATCATCTACTCGCGCACTGTTCTCTTTGATGTAGGCATCGCGGGTCCGCTGGCCGGCATCGTGGTTCTTTTGCCTTTCCTTTTCTTTGGAGTCTGGATGAGCCGTGTCGCCCCGGATATCGCAACCAGTGGCGATCTCGTCTTTGGCACTCCGGTCCTGATCCGTTTCTTCGAAGCGATTTTCTTCCCTGGCATTCATCCCGATGCGATCTACCTGCACCCCATGGCTCGTGCGGCTTGGGTCGGAGTTTTCGCCACCGCCCTCAACCTGTTACCCATCGGACAACTCGACGGCGGGCACATTGTCTATTCGCTCACCGGTCGCCGCGCCAATCAGATCTCGCTACTCGCCATCGCGATTCTCCTGCCCCTCGGCTATTTTTATCAGCCCTGGTGGGGCTGGGCCGTCGCCCTCTATTTTCTCGGTCGTCGGCATCCGCAAATTTACGATGAATCCCCACTCAACAACCAGCGCCGCGCCTTCGCGGCCCTCGCAGCCCTCATCTTCATCCTCTGCTTCATGATCACTCCGCTACGCTATTAATGTCGATGAAGATCTCGGCCGCCATCATCACGCACAACGAAGAACTCAACATCGCACGAGCAATCGAGAGCTTGCGCTGTTGCGACGAAATCGTCGTAATCGACAGCGGGTCGAGCGACCGCACCGTCGAGCTCGCCCAAAATCACGGCGCACGTGTTGTAGAAACCTTCTGGCGTGGCTATGCCGCCCAAAAAAACTTTGCTTCCGAGTCCTGTATGCACGACTGGATTTTGAGCATCGATGCAGACGAAGCGCTCAGCGAAGCGCTCGAAGGCGAGATTTGGCAGTTGAAGAAAAATGGCCCTCGCCATGATGGCTACACCATGCCACGCCTCGCTCAGTACCTCGGACGATGGATCCTGCATTCCGGCTGGTATCCCGACCGGAAAGTCCGGCTCTTTCATAAAAATAAGGCGAAGTGGGTCGGCGATTATGTCCACGAGAGCGTCATCGTAAGTGGGACGGTTGGTCACCTCGAAACCAATCTCCTGCATTACACCTGCTCCTCGCTCAGTGAACACTTGCGAACAATGGACCGCTACACCACTCTCGCCGCAGCACAACTCATCGACACGAAGCAGCCGATCCTCTGGCACAAGATGGCGATCGATCCAGCCTGGACTTTCTTCAAAAGCTACGTGCTTCAACGCGGTTTCCTCGATGGGCCGGAAGGCTTGGCCATCGCGTACATGGCGGCCATTTACACTTTTCTCAAATACGCCAAAGCAAGGAATATGTCACCGCAGCGATGAAGATTCTTCTTGTCGATTCCGGATGGAAAATGCGTGGCGGCCAGTGGCAAACTCTCTATCTGGCCGAAGGCTTGCGCGAACAAGGCCACGGTGTTCGGGTTCTGGCGAGGCAGGGGTCCTTGTTGTGGGATCTCGCACTGGCATCGAGACTCGATACCAGGCAGATCGGCCTCGTCACGATGGTAACGACGAGCCGCAGCGTGGATGTTGTGCATGTCCAGGATGCCCACTCGCACACCCTCGCCGCAATCGGTAGCTTGTGCCCCTTTGTGGTCTCGCGGCGTGTCGCGTTTCCGGTCAAGCAAAATTGGTTCTCCGACAGGAAGTATGCCCGCGCCGCCGCCTACCTTGCGGTCTCCCAATCCGTAGCCAAAGAACTCAAACGGGTCGGCGTTGCAGCGGAGAAAATCCGGGTTGTCATGGACGGGGTACCGGACATACAGCCTGCGGAGTATCTGCAACACGTAGCCGGCCTCGGCAGCGAAGATCCCGGCAAATTGAACCCGCTGATGAAACTGTCTTGTGAACTTGCCCGCGCCGACCTGGTGCTGAGCGGCAGTCTCGCCGATGCACTCCAGGGCGGCTTTCTGTTTCTGTATCTGAGCGAGAGCGAAGGCCTGGGTTCGGCCGTTCTCCTCGCGATGGCCGCCGGAATGCCGATTGTCGCCAGCCGCGTCGGCGGCCTTCCAGAAGCCGTTGACGAAGGCTTCTCGGGGCTGCTGGTGGCAAATGAAAAGAATGAGGTCGCCCGCGCAATTCAGGCTCTGCGCGAAGACCGCAATCTGTCTCTCCGCTTCGGCGAAAACGCGCGCCGCCGTTACCTGCAACACTTCACTCTCGACCACATGGTTCAAAATACACTCGCAGCTTACAGGGAGCTTTTGCATGTCTGAATGGATGATGATCGCTTCGCTGGCCGCTCTGCTTGGTCTCTTGATCGGCAGCTTTCTTAACGTGTGCATTTTCCGGCTTCCGCGCGACCTCAGCGTTGTGGCACCGCGTTCCTTCTGCCCCAATTGCGAGAAGCAGATCGCCTGGTATGACAACGTGCCCGTGCTGAGTTACTTCATGCTCGGCGCAAAATGCCGCGCTTGCGGAGCTACCATCTCCTGGCGCTACCCGGTCGTCGAATTGCTCACCGCAGCTCTGTTTTTTGCATCGGTCTGGCGCCTTGGCATCAGTCCCGAAGCAGCCAAACTGTGTGTGTTCTGCGCGCTCATGGTGGGGCTCGTATTCATGGATCTCGAAGAGCGGATCCTCGCCGACGAATTGACCGTGGGCGGCATGATCTTTGGGTTTCTGTTGAGTCTTTTTCTGCCCATGCCTCGCTTCATCGGGCATTTCATCCTGCCGCCGCAATGGAAGGAATCCTGGTTGAGCCTCGGCGAAGCGCTGATCGGTGGTCTCGGTCCAGCCATTGCGCTTTGGGGCATCGGTGAACTCTATTACCGCCTGCGCGGGCGGGAAGGACTCGGCTTCGGCGACGTAAAGATGATCGCATTGGTCGGCGCATTCTACGGGCTGCAAGGTGCCCTGCTCACGCTGATTCTCGGCAGCCTTGCAGGTTCCGTCTTTGGGCTGCTCTTTATCGCACTAACAAAAAAAGACTCCACAACTTACGAACTTCCGTTCGGCTCCTTTCTCGGAATCGCCGCCGTTGTTCCTCCCTTCGTATTCATCGAGTCGAGTCATGCGCTCGTTGTACCATGGTGATTTGCGATGAATGATTTACTGCAGACCCTCAAGCCCGGGTCTGAAGAATGGCTTCTGGCTACAGCCCTCGACCCGCGAAGGATGCCACGGCATATCGCCGTCATTATGGACGGCAATGGCCGCTGGGCAACGTCGCGTCATTTACCCCGCATCGCTGGCCACAAGGCTGGCGTCGATAGCGTTCGCGAGATCGTCGAAACCTGCGCCCGCATGGGCATTGAAGTGCTTACCCTCTATGCCTTCTCGACCGAAAACTGGAAACGTCCGGGCATTGAGGTACAGGCACTCTGGCGGCTCCTCCGCCTCTATCTGCGCTCCGAGCTGGAGACACTGCGCGAAAACAGCGTCCGCCTTTGTGCCATCGGCCGCATCGAAGGCTTGGCCTCTGTCGTGCAGACGGAATTGAATCATGTAATCCAGTTGACGGCGAACAACACGGGCTTGCGCCTCAATCTCGCCTTAAATTACAGCGGCCGCACGGAACTGGTGGATGCGCTACGCCGCATTGTCGCCAGCGGCATTCCTGCCGGCGATGTAGATGAGGAGCTGATCGAACGTCATCTCTACACGCATGGACTTCCCGAGCCGGATCTGCTCATCCGCACTTCCGGTGAGATGCGTGTCAGCAACTTCATGCTCTGGCAAATTGCCTACAGCGAACTCGTTGTCAGCGCTACTCTGTGGCCCGATTTCCGCTGTCGTCATTTGCTTGAGGCTCTCCACGATTACCAGCGCCGCGAGAGGCGCTTTGGCGGAGTTGCAGATCACTCGCGGAGTATCGGCGATCGGGACGCCGTGCCCGTTGGCG
>JBKJSR010000328.1:0-4249 GCA_046594355.1 Bryobacter sp. | reverse complement strand
CATTGCGATTGCGTTCAAAGTCGGAGAGTCGCTGGAAGACTTGCGACAGTGAGCCTGAGGCTTCGCCGGCGCGAACCATGTTGATGTATAGATCTGAGAAGTAGCCGGGGTGAGTGGCCAAGGTGTCGGCTAGAGCTTTGCCGCCTTTGAGCAGGCGCAGGATGTCGAGAACCACAGAGCGGAACGCGGGCTTCTCGGTGAGTTCGCTGACGATCGAGAGGGCGCGATCAACGGGGACGCTAGAGGAGAGGAGGGTGGCTAGTTCCTGGGTGAAGAAGAGTACGTCGCGCTGCTTACCGCCTCCGAACTCAGGGAGGTTCAGCTCGAAACCCTTGCTCTTGTTGAGGCCAATGTAGGTTGGCGTGAGGCCCTGGCGACGAAGCTCGGAGGCAACCAGTTTTTCGTTCTGGGCGGTGTAGCTGCCGGTGCGGGTCTTGCCGTCGCTCGTTACTGCGCGGAACTGGAAGGTAGTCATCTTGAGCTTTAGAACTCCTGCGTGACGCGGATGACTTCGTCTGGGGTGGTCATGCCTGTGGCGATCTTGTGCCAGCCGTCTTCCCTAAGATTGCGCATGCCGTTGCGGCGGGCTGCTTCGGTGAGAATGCTTGCGTCTTCGTTGCGCATGATGAGGCGGCGGATTTCTTCGTTGAGCTGCATCAGCTCGAAGATGGCGATGCGGCCTTTATAGCCGGTGTGCAGGCAAATCTCACAGCCGCGGCCCTTGTAGACCGGCACTTTGGTGCCATCGTACGAGGTAGTCTCTCCGATATGTTCTTTGCATTCCTGACAGATGCGGCGCACGAGGCGCTGGGCGAGGATGGCGACGATCGAGGAGGTGAGGAGGTAGTTCTCGACGCCCATGTCGGTAAGACGTGTGATCGCGCTAGGGGCATCGTTGGTGTGAAGTGTTGAGTATACGAAGTGGCCGGTGAGGGCAGCCCGGATGGCGATGTCGGCGGTTTCGCGGTCACGGATTTCGCCAACCATGATGACGTCAGGGTCTTGACGGACGATGTGGCGCAGGCCAGCGGCGAAGGTAAGGCCAATGGTTGGATTGACGTGGATCTGGTTGATGCCGTCCATCTGATATTCGACCGGGTCTTCAATCGTGATGATTTTGCGCTCGGTCCTGTTGGCGCGCTTGAGAGCCGAATAAAGGGTAGTTGACTTGCCGCTGCCGGTGGGGCCGGTGACAAGAAAAATGCCGTGGGGCATCTCGGTGAAACGCTCCATGAGGTTGAGCATCTGGTCGTCGAAGCCGAGGCTGCGCAAGTCGTAGAAGCCCGTCGCCGAGCGGTCGAGGATACGCATGACGACGCTTTCGCCGTAAAGCGTGGGCAAGGTGGAGACACGGAGATCGACCTCGCGGCCCAACGTCTTGATCTTGATGCGACCGTCCTGAGGCAGACGACGTTCGGCAATGTTGAGCTTGGCCATCAGCTTGAGACGCGAGATGATGGCGGCCTTCATTTCTTTGGGAGGCGATTCCTGATTCTGCAGAACACCGTCGATACGGAAGCGGATGCGGAATTCTTTTTCGAAGGGCTCGATGTGAATGTCGCTTGACCGGGCTTCGACGGCGGTAGCGATCATGGCGTTGACGAGGCGGATCACCGGAGCCTCGGAGGCCATGTCACGCAGATGTTCGAGGTCTTCGGCGGCATCGGCATTTCCAAAGTCGTCGGTGGCTTCCGCACGGCGGCCTTCGCTGTAATGACGCTCGATTGCTTCGATGATTTCTGACTCGTTGGCGAGGACGGGAATGATCGTCAGCCCGGTACTGCTGGATACTGCGGAGATAACTTCAAAGTCGAGCGGGTCGGCCATGGCGAGGGTTAGAGAGGAACCTTCGAAGGCGTAAGGGAATATTTTAGATTGACGAAGAAAACGCGGCGAGAGACTCTCGAGTTCGGGAGCGGAGGCTGGCGGTGCGTCGATCACGACCAGAGCTACGCCGAGCTGGGCGCTGAGCTCAGCCAGCACTTCGCGTTGCGCAATGAAACCCAGGTCCACCAGGATCTTGCCGATTTTTTCGTTGCGTTCTTTTTGGAGCTCGAGGGCCTGTTCCAACTCGTCGGAAGAGATGAGTTTGCGGGCGACTAAGCGCTCACCGAGCTTGGCGGGTGCGTGCATGAGCGGGCTAAAATTCCTGAACGCGAATGGCCGCTTCGATCGCCGGGGCGGTGCGGGCGGCAAGCAGATCCTTGCGGGTTGCCTGCATTACGATCTGGGCCGGAAGGCCGGTTGAATCTTCCCAGGAGCGGCGGAAGATCGAAATGCCGAGAACTACTTTTTCGTCTACTGGGAGCTTTTCGAGAGCAACGGCGGCCGAGGCGAGTTGTGCCCGCATTGCTTCTTTGAGAAGAGGCAGACGTTCGAGCTTCTTGTTGCGGATTGAGACGAGCATCTCTTTAGTGGGCGCGGTGAAGCCGAAAGTACCGAGTCCGGGGGTAGAAACTAGCTGGAGTTCCGCACTAAAAACAGCGCCAAATTTGTCGAGATAAAGGCCTCTGGCCATGCCAAGCAGCAAGAAGGGTTCGTCGTAGAGAGTCTCGAGGCGCTGGTCGATTCTCTTTTCGACAGAAATCAGCATCGTGCGATTGAGGATGGGTTCGGTGACAGCAGCCACCAGGAGAACAGCGGCGAGCAGTAGTGCGAGCAAGTACTTCATGACTATTCCTTTGGACCGCCTGCGGTCAGACCGGCGCTCGTGACATAGAAGCGATTCATCTGCTTGCGGAGGATGCCGAGGTTTTCTTCAAAACTGACGGCCATCATCTGGCGTTCGGTCGAGTAACGTTTTTCGGCTTCAGCGATGGCCAGATTGACCTGCTTTTGAACACGGACTTCGGCGCGGGCATCGATCGACTGCACGGCAGTAGAGACCGCTTTGGCTACAGCCGTATCGACATCCGCCTGGCTGATGGAAGCAACAGTTGAGGCTATTTGCTGAGGAACGGGGCGCAAAAGAAAACCGTGGGCGGTGATCGCGACAGCTAGCAGGCTGGCACCGGCGAAGCCGAGTTTAGGTGCGGAACCGAGAAAGCGCTGCCACCAGGATGGCTCGAAGACGGGGTCGGAGACAAAGGCGATGCGGCGCGGCATTTCTTCATCGCGGATCCCGTTCAAGGCGGTGAGGGTGAGTTGCAGCCGTTCAAAATCTTCGCGTGCTTCAAAGGACTGAGCGAGCATTGCGGCGGCGGCATCCCGCTCGGCGGGACTTGCTTCACCGAGTGCGTAGGCGTTGAGGTCGATGGGTGAATTTTCCATTTTTGTTTATCCCTTCACAGGCGCGAGAACGCCTTTGAGCAAGTCAAGCGCGGAATAGAGGCGCGACTTGATGGTTGAGAGCGGAAGATCGAGGATCTCCGCCATTTCTTCAAACTTGA
The DNA here is from genome assembly GCA_046594355.1 of Bryobacter sp. Lineage (GTDB taxonomy): Bacteria > Acidobacteriota > Terriglobia > Bryobacterales > Bryobacteraceae > Bryobacter. Next base: position 860 of record JBKJSR010000328.1, on the reverse strand, counting down.
AGCCTTGAAAGATCTTGAGCACCACAGCTTCGCGCTGGTCTGCGGATAGGCGGCCGAGTGCGCGTTCCACAGCGATATTCAGTTCAACAGGGTACATGCCGCTGCGTGCGTTGCCCGTGGGCGGATCGTAAATCAACTCGGCTGTGTCAGGCCGATTTCGCCGCAACAGCGAATAAGCTTCGTTATGAGCGATGCGGAACAGCCAAGGAGAAAACCGCTCCACATCGCTCAACTTGGTCAGGTTTTGGTAGGCCTTCAAAAAGACGTCCTGCGTAAGATCCAGGGCGTCTTCCCGATGTCCCACAATTCGCAGGAGGTAATTGAACACACGTTTCTCGTGGCGGGATACGAGAAGGTTGAATGCGTCAACGCTTCCTTTTGCCGCCTTGATGACGAGATCGCGGTCCTCCACTTCCCGGAAAATCAAATTCTGACTCCGCAATTGAAGACGGGCTCAGGCGGCGGAAAGTTGAGGGGGCGAAATATTTTTTTCGGAGCTGGGACTTTACGGCTCGTTGTTTTCGTGTATATCATTGCGATGATTATGACCGAAATGAATCCAAACCAACTTTTGTTTCAGATGCTCACGGGAGTGTGGGTGTCCAAGTGTACCGGGATAGCGGCCGAGCTTGGGGTGGCTGATCTGCTGAAAGATGGCCCCAAAAGCGCGGGGCAATTGGCCGCAGCTACCGGAACCCGCGAGGATGAGCTGTACCGGTTGATGCGAATGCTGGCCTCGGTAGGATTGTTTGTGGAATTGCCGGAGCAGCAATTTCAACTCACGCCCGTGTGCGCGCTCCTATGCGAAGAACGGCCCGACAGCATGCGCAGCATGGCGCGTATGGCGATGTTTGGAGAAC
>JBKJSR010000165.1:0-3425 GCA_046594355.1 Bryobacter sp. | reverse complement strand
TCTGGATTTTCGAGCCAGCGGTCTTGCGCTTCGCATTCGATGGATTGGGCGCGGAGGCACTGGAAGCTCGAGTAAGTGTATTGTTCGAAGATCAGATTTTCGGTGGTGCCGGAGGGGAGACATTCTTCGCGGAGGGTGGTTTGGAGTTTCAGGTGTTGTTCCCGTTCATCGGGTTTCGCTGCGAAGAGGGTAACGCTTGCGGCGGTGAGACCGTGGCGGAGACTGTTGGTTGCGGATGTAGCCCGACCCTCGGGGGTGGAGGGACCGGTAGATTTCTTTGCGTTTGCCTGATTGGCTAATTGTTGAGCAGCGGAGGCCATGATTTGTATTCCTTGTCGTCGGTATCGGACTGGTAGAGGGACGCAAGTCTCTCTCCGGTAAAAAAGCTAGCAGACGGAATCTAAAATTCAGAACGCACTTTGTGCAGGTGGTTGAAAACAAGGGAAATATAAATTTGAAATATCTGTCACCCGAAAATGGGACCCTTCGATCCCACACAGTTGGGATGAAAAGGGCGGCAGAATTCGAGACGATGGGAGGGCCGCTGGCAAGCTGATAACCGGTGTCGGCCTGATGCCTGAGTGCCCGAGTATGAATCTGGTTGGGACGCGAATGCAGGACAGGAAATTGAAAGTCCCGCCGCAAGGCGAAGAATTCGCCAGGGAGAGTTGAAAAGTTACCGGGCCTCCGGCCGCTATGTCCGGCCCGCTTGTTGCCGACGAATCCGGCGCAGGTCGTCGATCACGGCCATCTACCCGGAGCGCCGATTATCGCGTCCGCTTTTCGCAAGCGGGATCGGCACTTGTTTCAGTTAGAGGTCAGGCGTCGACGTGGTCGAGGAAGAAGGTGTCGATCGCGGCCTTGTATTCCGAAAGCTGGCCGTTGAGGCCGTTCATCTCATTACGCGACATGGGCGAGAAGGCCTTGGCGATGGAGGTGTTCTGCTCGAGGTGCTCGATTTTCGGCATGCCCAGCACGACTGCGCCAACGGGCAGCGAAAGCGAGTAGCGGACCAGATTTTCCACGGAGGTCTTGCCGTTCAGCTTCTCCTGGCCGAAGATCTTCATGGCTGTGACGCCCATCTTCTTGCGCAGGGCGACTGGCAGGGCCAAGGCTTCGAAACTATCCTTCGCCGGGTCGCCGTCGTTGCTGGCCTGACCAATGCGGGCGGCGTTCAGAGCGAACTGCGTGACGTTGAAATCGTGGCGCTCGAGAGCGGTCCTGAGCACTTTGGGGTCGGTGTGACAAGAGACTCCGATGTTGTGGGCAACCTTTTGCTCACGCATCTTGTAGAGCACATTCAGGACACCATCCTTGGCCTCGATCGCGGCGAGGTCAGCTTCGGTGGTGAGCGAGTGGATGTGGATCGTGTTGAAATGATCGGTCTGGCAGCGTTTGAGCGAGCCTTCGATGATGCGCATGGCGGCATCGCCATTGCGTGAAGGAATCTTGGTGGCAAGGTAAACGTCTTTGCGGCAGGTACCGAGTGCTTTGCCGACGCGGGTTTCGCTTAAGCCTGCGCCGTAGTCGTAGGCGGTATCGAAATAGGTGATGCCGAGGTCAAGGGCCTTGTGGATGACGGCGATGGCCTGGTCTTCTTCTTTGTAGGACAGAAAGCGGCTACCGCAGCCAAAGGCAACGATTGAGATGCGCTTGCCGGTCTGGCCGAAGAGGCGGGTGGGCATTGCAGGGGCGGCACTGAGTGCGGCCACCGCTGAGGATCCGATGAAGGTGCGGCGGGTATGGCTCATTTAGGGTCTTCCGTGAGCAAGTGTAACACCACATTTCGCTCGTGTGGGTGGCGGCGGTGTTCGAAGAGATAGATACCCTGCCAGGTGCCGAGGGTGAGCTGCCCGCGATCGATGGGGATGCTGAGGTGGATGCCGGAGAGGACGGTGCGAATGTGGGCGGGCATGTCGTCCGGCCCCTCAAGGGTGTGACGGAACTGGCGCGGGTCTTCGGGAACGAGGCGTTCGAAAAAGTCTTTGATGTCGGCGATCACATCCGGGTCGTAGTTCTCCTGGATGGTGAGCGAAGCGGAGGTGTGGCGGCAGAAGAGAGTGAGCAGTGCGGTTGCGTTCGTGTGATCGGCGACCCAGTGCGCGACCTGCGCCGTAATGTCGTAGAGTCCTTTGCCCCTGGTCGGGATCGTTAACTGGCCAATGTGCTGCAAGGGATCAGAATACACTGTGGAGATGAAGCTGTTCCTCGGGTTATTGTGTTTGTCGCTGGGTGCGTCGGAAGTTGTGAAAGAGGCAGATGCGAAAACGCTGACATCGATCGTTTCGTTTCTCGCGAGCGACGCGCTCGAAGGACGGGATACACCTTCGAGCGGACTGACGATCGCTTCGGAATACATCGCGAGCGAGTTCCGCCGTGCAGGCCTCAAACCTGGGCCGGGAGGGACTTACTTTCAAGAGGCGAAGGTGGCCGTGCGCCGCGTGGTGCGCGAAGGATTTGCGGTTAGCTTTAACGACGGCACTAAGACCGTGACGATACCAACTGAGACAGGCATGTGGAGCGCAGGCGCGAAAGTAGAGTTGAACGCCGCAGCGGTGCGGAGGCTGAGCGTGGCGGAGTTGAGGGAGTGGAAGGAGGAGAGCGTAGAGCCAGTAGTATTGCTCGAAGGACCCGGCGGGCCGGGGATGCAGCAAGGGGTGATGAAGCTGGCGGCGGCGGGGGCAAAGCTATTCGTGTTAGTCAACCTGCCGATGCAATTGCCTTCGCAGACCCTGGAGTTTGACGATCAGCCGAAGACGACGCTGGTGATGCTGCGGACAGCGGACAAGGAGGCTGAAACGCTTTTGAAAAGCGGTGTGGCGCTAACGGCGACGGCGACGATCGCCGAGGCAAGCTCAAAGGCGGCCGTGGTGCGGAATGTAATCGGCATCCTGCCGGGGAGCGATGCGGCGATGAAGGAGGAGTACGTGGTGTTGACTGCCCACTATGACCATCTGGGGATCAAGCCAAACGACGAGGGGGACAAAATCTATAACGGAGCGAACGACAATGCGAGCGGGGTAGCGAGTATCATCGAGAGCGCCAGGCTGCTCGGCCAGTTGCCCGTTGCGCCCAGGCGGAGTGTGTTGTTCATCGCATTCTTCGGCGAAGAACGCGGTCTGCTTGGCAGCCGCTATCTGATGCGGCATCCGGTGTTGCCGCTGAAGCAGATGGTGGCGAATCTGAACCTCGAACAGACTGGGCGCACCGATTCGAGCGAAGGGCCAAACGTGGGGCAAGCGAACCTTACCGGCTACCATTTCTCCACGATCCACAAGCATCTGGAAGAGGCTGGCAAGGCGACCGATCTGAAGATCGTGAAGCACGAGAAGTTCAACGAACCGTACTTCATGGCCAGTGACAATGCGGCTTTTGCGCCGGCAGGCGTGCCATCGGCGACCATGAGCGTGACCTACGCGTTCACC
>JBKJSR010000763.1:0-2999 GCA_046594355.1 Bryobacter sp. | reverse complement strand
GTGAGACGTACGATGTCTTCGTAACGGAGATTTTCAAGCCATTCGCTGTTGAAACGGAGCTCGGTTTTTTCGGGGTCGAGGAGTTTGAAGATTTGGGCCTTGTAGGTCTCGGCGTTGCGATTGAGTTCTTCGCGAGTCAAGGGTGGACGCATCGAATTGCGGCCGGTAGGGTCGCCGATCAGGCCCGTCATGTCGCCGATCAGAAAGATGACGGTGTGGCCGAGATCCTGAAAGTGTTTCATCTTGCGGATCAAAACCGTGTGGCCGAGGTGGAGGTCTGGGGCGGTAGGATCAAAGCCGGCTTTGACGCGGAGCGGGCGGCCTTCGCGCCGGGCAAGTTCGAGACGCTCGCGCAAATCCTCTTCGCGGATGATTTCGGCAAAGCCTTTGCGCAGATAAAACAGTTGTTCGTCGATCGAGAGCACTTCTATCAATTGTAAGGGAAGCGCTTCTTCCAGTCTCCGAAATCCATTTTGATGCCGAGGCCCGGGGTGTCGGGAAGCTTTACCGCGCCGTTTTCAACTAGAGGGAGTGTGCCGCCGGACAGATCGTGCAGACGGCGCATGTTTGCGCCATCCCACTCGTTCATGAGGAAGCTGCGGACGCCGGACATGGACTGGACGCTGGCCATGTGAGCTATGGGGCCGTACCACATGTGGGGCGCGATTTCGACGCCGTAGACTTCGCCGAGCGCGGCGATCTTGCGGATCTCGGTGATGCCGCCGCAGTGGATGATGTCGGGCTGGATGATCATCGCGCCGCGCGCTTCGAGCAGATCGCGGAATTGCCAACGGTTCAGCAGCCCCTCTCCGCCGGCAAGCGGGACGGGGCTGTGAGCGGCAATTGCGCCGAGGGCGGGGTTGCTTTCGCGCCAGACGGGTTCTTCGATGAACATGACTTTGAGCGGCGCGACGGCGCGGGCGAGATCGAGGGCGGAGCGCATCGAATAGGTTTCGTACAGCTCGAGGCAGATGTCGAGCGACATGCCGACAGCCTTGCGGATCGCTTCAATTTCAGAGACGACCTGACGGAGGCGGGCTTGTTCTGTGTCGGCGCGGGGGATGACCCACTTGACGGCGGTCCAGCCGTCGGCGACGGTTTTGATGGCGAGCTCGGCGAGGGCTTGGGGCGTACGCTGTTTGAGTTGTGCGCTCCAGTGGCTCCAGTAGACGCGCATCGGTTTGGCGTTCGATCCACCGAGCAGCCGCCAGACGGGGACGCCGAGACGCTTGCCTTCGATATCCCAAAGGGCGATGTCGATCGCGCTGAGGGCGGTCATCAGAACGCTGCCGTCACGCCAGCGGTTTTCCTGATAGTAGAGGCGATTCCAGTGGGCTTCGACGCCTGCGGGGTCGAGACCCTTGAGTCTTGGTTCGAGCCATCGCACGGCCTCTTCGGTGATCTTGACGCGCGAAGGCAGAGAGGCTTCGCCGATGCCCGTGATGCCCGAGTCGGTGTGAACTTCGACGAACAAATAATCTCGACCATCCATGCGACAGAGGTGTGTGTCAAGGCCGGTAATCTTGACGGGGCTTGCAGCCAGGAGGGAGACGGGCAAGAGGTTCAATAAATCGCGGCGACGCATACGAGATAGTCTATAGGCTTAGGGGGGATTCTATACATGAAGATCTCGGTGAAAGCCGAGTATGCATTACAAGCAATTTTTGACCTGGCCACGCAGCCGGGTGGAGAGCCCATTCGCATCGCGGATATTGCGAAGCGGCAGAGGATCCCGCAGAAGTTTCTGGAGTTGATACTTTCGAACCTGAAGCAGGGTGGTTTTGTGGAATCGCGCCGCGGGGCCGATGGTGGTTATCTGCTGGCGCGTGTGCCGTCGCAGTTGACGGTTGGAGATGTGATCCGTCATGTGGACGGACCGAACCAACGCCGCACGGGTACCCCTGGTATTGAAGAGATGTGGCAACGGGTGGATGAATCCATCAATTGCATTTTGGATACGACGAACTTTCAAAAACTTGCCGATGAATGGCAAGCCAAACAGAGTCGATACGTTGCAAATTGGGAGATCTAGTCATGCAAATTTATTCGGATAACTCGCTTTCGATTGGCCGCACACCGCTGGTCAGGCTGAATCGCGTGACGGAAGGGGCGGGCGCAATCGTGCTCGCCAAGATTGAAGGCCGCAACCCGGCTTATAGCGTGAAGTGCCGCATCGGGGCGTCGATGATTTGGGATGCCGAAGCGAAGGGATTGCTCGGACCAGGCAAGGAACTTGTGGAGCCGACTTCGGGCAATACGGGGATTGCGCTGGCCTTTGTCGCGGCGGCGCGGGGGATCCCGATCACGCTGACGATGCCGGAGACGATGTCGATCGAGCGGCGCAAAGTACTGAAGGCTTTTGGAGCAAAGCTGGTACTGACGCCGGGAGCTGGTGGGATGCGTGTTGCCATCGAAGAAGCGGAAAAGATCAAGGCTTCGGACCCCGACCACTACGTGTTGCTGCAACAGTTTCAGAACCCGGCAAACCCGGCGATTCACTTTAAGACGACTGGCCCGGAGATTTGGGAAGACACGGATGGGACAGTCGATATCTTTGTTTCGGGAGTGGGTACGGGTGGCACGATTACGGGGGTGAGCCGCTACCTCAAGCACGAGATGAAGAAACAGATTTTGAGTGTGGCGGTGGAGCCGACGCATAGCCCGGTGATTACGCAGACGCGCAATCACGAGGCGGTGAAGCCAGGGCCGCACAAGATACAAGGGATCGGTGCGGGGTTCATTCCGGGGACGCTGGATCTCTCGATTGTGGATCAGGTGGAGCAGGTAACGAACGAAGAATCTGTGGACATGGCGCGCCGTCTCGCTCGCGAAGAAGGAATCCTGTGTGGCATCTCTTGCGGGGCCGCCGCAGCGGCTGCGATTCGTCTGGCGCATTTGCCGGAGCATAAGGGCAAGACGATTGTTGTGGTGTTGCCCGATGCGGGTGAGCGCTATCTGACGAGCGTGTTGTTTGAAGGGCTTGTGGATTAGGATGCTGC
>JBKJSR010000698.1:0-2740 GCA_046594355.1 Bryobacter sp. | reverse complement strand
CGGTTGCGACTTCGACGGAAATTTACGATTTCCTGCGTCTCCTGTATGCGCGGGCAGGGGAGACCTGGTGCCCGACTTGCGAAGTGCAGGTCGTTCGCGATTCGGTGGACCATGTCGCTCAGCGTTTAATGGCGGAAGCAGAAGCCAGCCGCTGGTATGCGTTGTTCCCGATCACGCAGCAGAAGCTGAAATCGGATGCATTGCGGGATCGCCTGTTTGAATTGAGAGCGAAAGGTTTTACCCGGCTCTATCAGGACGGCCGCATCTTTGAATTCTCAAGCCCGGAGAGCCTACTGGAGCTGAACTTCAGCAAGCCCGTGTATGCGCTGGTGGATCGGCTGGTGATGGCACCCGATGTGAGGGCGCGACTTGTGGATGCGATCGAAATCGCTTATCGCGAGGGCGGGGAACTGATCTTTGAGCAAGCCGGGACCGATGCTCCCCAGGTGTTGCGCTTTAACGAGAAGTTTCAGTGCAAGACATGCAGTACGGAATTCCGCGATCCTGAACCGAGGCTCTTCAGCTTCAACAATCCGTTTGGTGCCTGTCCGACTTGTCAGGGTTTTGGCAGGGAGATGGATTACGACATCGACAAAGTAATCCCCAATCCGGGGCTTGCACTGAACGAAGGCGCGATCGATCCCTGGACCAAGCCGGTTTATGAGTGGTACTACGAAGAGTTCAAGAAAGCTTCGAAGGGCAAGGCCCGCCACAACATTCCCTTTGCCGATTTGAATCAGGCAGAGCAGGACTTTGTGATGGAGAGCGTCCGCGACTTCTTTGAGAAGGTTGTGGAGCCGAAGAAATATAAGGTTCATGTGCGGGTCTTCATGGCCAGGTATCGCGGCTACACGATCTGCCGCGATTGTCATGGCTCGCGGCTGCGGCAAGAAGCGCGCAACGTGCGTGTTGGGGGCAGGATCATCAGCGATGTCTCGCGGCTGAATATCCGCGAAGCTTTGAATTTCTTCAACAACATCGATCTGCGGCCCGAGCAGCGTGCCGTGGCGGATAAAGTGTTGCGCGAAGTACAGCAGCGGTTGCACTTTCTAGATGATGTCGGGCTTGAGTATCTGACTCTCGATCGGCTCTCAATGACGCTTTTCGGCGGTGAGGCGCAGCGGATTCAGCTTGCTACCTGTCTCGGTTCGCGGCTGGTTGGCGCCTGCTATGTCCTCGATGAACCGTCGATCGGATTGCACTCAAGAGACACGCATCGGCTGATCAAGATCCTAAAGGATCTGCGAGACCTGGGCAATACGATTATTGTTGTCGAACACGATCAGGAAGTGATGGAAGCCGCCGACCATGTGATCGACATGGGTCCTGGGGCGGGAGAACATGGTGGCGAGATTATTTTTGAGGGTCCATTCGGCGATCTATTGAAACCGAAGAAGTCGCCGAATTCGATTACCGGTTTTTATTTGCGCAACGAGAAGAATGTAGCCCCGCGGCGTGTGCGGCGGGTACCGGATTCGAAGCGGGAAATTGTGTTTCGCGGTGCGCGCGCCAACAACCTCAAGGGTATCGACGTGATCGTTCCTCTTGGCTTGATGGTTGCCGTGACCGGAGTCTCAGGTTCTGGAAAATCGACGCTCGTACACGACGTGATCTTTAAGACTCTGGAGCGGCGCTTGAGTCTGGGAGCGAATACCAAAGCTTCTTCGCGCAAAAAGGCAATTGAGGAAGAATCATCGGAAGACCCGGCATCGCTAGAAGCCCAGCGGCAGACTTGCCGCTCGGTGGATGGCGACCATCATTTAAGCGGTGTGATTCTGGTGGACCAATCTCCGATAGGCCGGACGCCGCGCTCGAATCCGGTCACTTACATCAAAGCCTTCGATCAAATTCGAGAATTGTTTGCGAGCACGCCCGAGTCGCAAAAGCGCGGTTATCAGGCGGGACACTTTTCGTTCAACATCCCCGGTGGCCGTTGCGAGACTTGTCAGGGCGATGGCACCGTGACGGTGGAGATGCAATTTCTGGCCGATGTCGAGTTGATTTGCGACGATTGCAAGGGTACGCGTTTCAAGCCGCAGGTGCTTGAGATTCGTTACAAGAGCCTGAACATTCACCAAGTACTGCAACTTACAGTGCGTGAGGCCAGCCATGTGTTTCTCGATGTGCCGAGACTGTTGCAGAAGTTGCAAGTGCTGGAAGACGTGGGGCTGGGGTATTTGCGATTGGGGCAAAGTGCTACCACGCTTTCGGGTGGTGAGGCACAGCGTGTCAAATTGGCCTCGCATTTGGGACAAGCGTCGAGCGCCAAGACACTGTTTATCTTTGACGAGCCCACAACGGGGCTGCATTTTGACGACATTCGCAAGTTACTCACCAGCTTTCAAAGACTGATTGAAAATGGCGGCAGCATCCTGCTGATTGAACACAATATGGACGTCATCAAGGCTGCGGACTGGGTGATCGATCTTGGTCCCGAGGGCGGCGACGGCGGAGGCCGGATTGTAAACGAGGGAACGCCGGAGCATATCGTCACGATTCCCGAATCGCATACCGGGCGCTTTCTCAAGCCGGTTCTCGACAAGTACTTCTAAACGTCCAGTTCGGTATGCCATAGTTGGTGCATGAGGACCACACTCAATCTCGACGACAAACTGATCGCCGAGGCTGCCAAACTGACAGGGATAGGTGAGAGGACCGAACTCATTCATGAAGCGCTTCGGGCTCTACTCGCTCGGGAGGCCGGACGCCGGCTGATCGCACTTGGTGGCACAATGCCGGA
>JBKJSR010000649.1:0-4273 GCA_046594355.1 Bryobacter sp. | reverse complement strand
CCTGCTCGACCAGGCCCGCGCCTGGGACATTCGTAAAGCCGACGGCGGACCGCTATCGAGCGCACGTAACCAGGTCATCAAATCCGAGTTAGTCCGGCTTGCCTGGGATTACAACGTCAATCCGACCATCCTCAACAATCTCACCGTCTCTTACAACCGGATGTTTAATCCGAATATTGGCTCTTATGTCGGTGTCGACGGCTCCAAACAACTGGGTATCAAAAATCTGAGCACTTTCGGCTTTCCGAACGTCAATTACGGGGCTGGACCCTTCATTACCGTCTCCGCGATGGGCGACCCGCAGAACGACGTGCAGGCCTACATCGGAATGGGTTTGCTGAATACGACGAGTTTCTCAAAGGGCCGCCATTTTATGAAGGCCGGCATCGATTTCCGCCGCAATCATCAGAACCTCCGGCCCACGCAGGGCGGTTCGTTCAACTTCAGCCCGCTCTACACATCGATCCCCGGCGAAGCATTCTCCGGCAGCCAGACCGGATTTGGCTTCGCCTCGATGCTGCTTGGCCAAGTGGACTCCGCCGGTCTCAGCGATCCGGCCGGTATTGGCGGACGGCGTAACTACTATTCCGCGTTCTTCATGGACGACTTCAAAGTAAGTAAGCGGCTCACGCTCAACTTGGGCTTGCGCTGGGAGTATCAAGCTCCCTTTAATGAGGTTGCCGACCGCTACGCCTCCTTCTCCCTCACCAAACGCGATCCAATCAGCGGCCTTCCTGGAGCCTATGAATTCGCCGGAAAATGCGATGTCTGCACCGGCCAACGGTACTTTGGCACCCGCAAACGGTTTCGCGACTTAGGTCCGCGCATCGGCTTTGCTTGGCAAGCGCCGATCAAGTTTGTGATCCGCGGCGCTTACGGCATCATGTACGACGGGGACCTATTCAACGGCTTTGGCGGGACGCCGCTTGGCGGCTCCACTCGCATTCAGGCCGCAGGCGTCTGGAATCTCGCGGCAAATGCCGCCAATCCGTCCGCAGGTATTTTCAATTGGGACCAGGGTTTGCCCCAAGGACTCTATAGTCCGCGTGCTTACAATGCGTCTCACGCGAACCGCAATGCTCCGGGCATGATCGATCCCAGTTACGGCGTCACACCTTATGTCCAGCAGTGGAATTTTAATGTGCAGCGCGAGATTGCGCCCAAGCTCATTCTCGACGTTGGATATGTGGGCAACAAATCGACGGGCTTGCGTTACGGGCAGGCTTCCCGCGTCAATCAGTTGGACCCCGCGCTTCTCCAGCTTGGTACCCGCCTTGGCAATCGCGTTAGCAACGAGGCGGAAGCCGCCGCCAATGGCATCCGTTATCCCTTTCCGGGATTCTCGGGCACGGTAGCGGGGGCGTTGCGCCCCTATCCGCAGGTGGTCGGTACTGCGGTGATCAATAATCATGGGGCTCCTCTTGGCTTCTCCACTTATCACTCGCTGCAAGTCGTATTGAATCGGCAGTTTTCGAGAGGCATGCAAATCTACGCGAATTACACCTGGTCGAAAAACATGACTAATCTCCAGAGTTCGCTCGAAGGAGACAATGGCGGCAGACCTCTAGATACTTACAATCTGAAACTGGAAAAGGCCGTCTCCGCCGACGACCAGCCGCACTTGGCAAAGGTTGCTTTCAACTATGAAATTCCGATTGGCCGTGACCGCTTCATCGGGCGAAACATGTGGAAGCCGCTTAATTTCATCATTGGTGGCTGGGAGCTCTCGGGTATTCTCAACTACTTCAGCGGAGCGCCGCTGAACTTCACCACCAGCACTTCGCCTCTGCCCGGCATTTGGAATGGCGGGGCATTGCGCGCCAATGTAAAAGCGGGCGATCTGAAGAATTCCAGCTTTCAGCGCGGCGTCTACAATTCCGCAAACACCAATGCCCCTTCGAATACCTACCTGAACAAGAGTATGTTCTCCGATCCCGCCGCACTTACTCTTGGCAATGCGGCACCATACTACACGCAGGTCCGGGGATTTGGAACGATCAGCGAGCAGTTCAATTTGCAGAAGAATGTTCGCATCGCCGAGAAGTATAAGTTTCAGTTGCGCGCGGACTTCCTCAATGCCTTCAACCGTCCGCAATGGGGCGGCATCAACACGAACGTAACCAATCCTGCGTTCGGCCAAGTTACGAGCGTCAGTGGCAACCGCCAAATCCAACTCGGTGCGCGCTTCGACTTCTAGGCTCTGGCTATTGGTTGCGGCGTTTCCGGTTGTATCCGTCAACGCCCAACCCTGCTCCTCTTGCCACGCCGAAGTCGTGAAGAACTATCAAAAGACGGCCATGGCTCAAAGCGCCGGTGGCAAGCTCGCCGCTAGCGGTGCCGAATTTTTGCATGGGCTTTCATCCTCGACAATGCGGGTGGAAATTAAGAACGGCCGCATGACCCATACCGTCAGACGAGATGGGCTCGAAGCATCCTATCCTGTAGCCCTCGCAATCGGATCGGGGCGGGTAGGGCAAAGCTTTGCCGTCCTTATCAATGAAGGGCTTTTTCAGTCGCCAATTTCCTGGTACAAACAAGCGTTGCAATGGGAAGTCTCTCCTGGCTTTGAACGGGAGAGGCACCCCGACTTCGACCGTCCAATCACCGCGAGCTGTCTGTTTTGCCATAGCAGTCCGGGTCGGAGCGGACCAGAGCCGATTGGCTGCGAAAGATGTCACGGCGACGGAGCGAAACATGCGGCAGCGCCGGGCAAAACGAACATCATCCATCCCGGCCGACTTCGCGTCGAAGTGCGCGATGCCATTTGCGAGCAGTGTCATCTGCAAGGTGCCGCCAGAATCGTGAAGATGAGCAAGAGCGAGCGCGACTATTTACCTGGCATGCAGATGGAAGACGTCTTCTCGATCTTCGTTCGCCAGAATGAGGATTTTCGTGTTGTAAGTCACGCGGAGCAACTTAAGTTGAGTGCATGTTCACTCGCTTCCGCCGACCGCTTATGGTGCGGCACCTGCCACAATCCTCACCCCGCAAGTCCCGCTAGCCGCGCCGATTATCGGCGGCGCTGCGAATCCTGCCATTTGGATGTCAAAGCAAAGCACAGCGGTGCCGCCGACGATTGCATAGGCTGCCACATGCCCTCGCGGCCGGTCGGCGATGCAGCCCACACCACCTATACCGATCACCGAATCTCGAAAAATCCAACCAATGCCCAAGGCACGCGAACTGCCGCTCAGTTGAAAGCTTGGAGGCAGATTGACGATGGAGGCCGAGCCCTCGCGTTGGCGTACGCCGCGACGGGCGACTTGGCGGCGGCAAGCAGTCGTCTTGCCGCATTAGTGCCGCAGCGAAGTAATGATGTGGAATTACTAATTGCCGCCGGAAGCGTCGCCCTAGGTCTGAAACGCCCGCTGGAAGCGTTGCGCTACTTCGGCGCTGCCCGCAGACTGGAACCGAAGGTAGCGGATCATTATTTCCGGCAAGGTCTGGCGCACGAAGCCATGGGGGACATTGCGGGCGCAGCCGTCAACTATCGGGAAGCTTTAAGGGGCAAGAAGGGGTTTTTCGACGCGGCTGCCCGTCTCGCGAATCTGGAAAGGAGAGACGGCGATTTAGCCGCCTACAAAAGGACTTTGAAATCTTTTCTTGAAACCATGCCACAAAATCTGACCGTTCGCAAATTGCTAAATGAAGTATCGCCTTCCTCCAATTGAAAGGCGTCGTGGATAGCGAAAAGGGCTTCTGGCATGAGCGCTGAACTTTTGTGGAGCGGCTTCGAATTGATTCCTGAGTGAGTTGCAATATGATGGTGCGGGGCTTGCGAAGCGGCCCGGAATTCAGGAGAACAACGATCACTATGAAAACAAGAATGACTGGATGGGGTATCTTCCTGTGGGCTGTTTCGATGAGCGGAGTCTGGGCGCAAGAGGCTTCTCGTGCACTGCCTGCCTTGCCTGCGCCGATGGGGTTGCCAAAGCCGGGGCCGGTGACGGATGCCCCATATGCGCCGCAGCCGATTCTGCAGGGTGGCATAGTGGTGCCGCTTTATCCGCCAGGTTCGCCTTTTCTCAAGGCGGATCGTGTCCGCGAGGCCGAACAATACAACATGAGCCAGACGGTCGCGGGCCGTATAAACAGCATTGTCAACATACATAACCCATCCATTGAAGTGCATCTCGTCGACAAGAGCCTGAACACTGGGGCGGTCGTGATTCTTGCCGCGGGTGGAGGGCACAACACGCTGAACGTGGGCTCGGAGAGCGCCGACTTTGTGCCTTACTTTTATAACTACGGCGTGAATACGATCATCTTGCGG
>JBKJSR010000487.1:0-6141 GCA_046594355.1 Bryobacter sp. | reverse complement strand
CTTTTCTCCGCCGCAACGCTCCTCGCCGAATACTATTACTTCGTTCTGCCAAACTCCTCCGAATCTCTATCACTTTTCTGGCAACTGGAATCGAGCACCGAATCATTTCCCAGATTCTTCCTCAACCGCTTCTATGTGCTCTTCCAGCGCTCGCTACCCTTCCTCCCACCCAGGCTCGTAGTTACTAATCCAAAACATCTGCTGTTACTTGTCGCCCTCGCCATCCTGCTCGGCTCTGGCCTCGCCGCCAGCTTTCGCCGCAAGTCCAAGGCCCTCCCCTTCCGCCTGATCGCATACTCCACCATCCTGCTGCTGATCCTCGCCGGCAGGCTCTCCCTCTACCCCGCCATCGACCGCACCAGCCTCTTCACGCTCCCCCTCACCGTTTTTCTGCTCGCCGACGGCTTCCAGTCCTTTTGGTTGTTTGTCATCTACAAAAACAGACTCATCGCGAGTGCCACCTGTCTGCTGCTATCGATCACCCTCGGTCTCAGCTTCCACAATCCTCCTGCTGGCAGCGGCGAACCCAGCTTTGAAGACTACCGTTCCGCTGTCCAGTACCTCAAAACACATGCGGGGCCCGCCGATATCCTCTGGGTGCATGGCGCAGCTTCCGAAGCTTTTCGCTACTACTCGGGCATCCTGAACTGGAAAGCGGATCAAATCTACATTGCCGGCACAGGCTGGCCCTGCTGCGCCCGCAATCGGGACACCGTCTCCCGCGGCAGCCCCCAATTGTTCCTTTCCGGCCTGGAACTAAAGCTCCCCCTCCCCTACCACGGCCGACTCTGGACCCTCTACACCAACCGCCAAACGCACTACAGCTTCCTTGGTTTCGACGAGCGCCCCGTCATCCGCCAATTCCTCGATACAAAAGGCTGCCGTGAATCCGGTCGCCAATCCTTTCCCCAAGTTGGCATCGCCGTCTGGAATTGTCCTTGACTCGCCATAAGTCGGCAAGCTCGTCATTCGGACTCAGAGTCTGAATCGGCTTTGCCCCTAACTGTTTGGCGTCAAGATCACAGCCCCGACACCAACGTCAAAACTTACAATCGCAACCTTTGCGCTCTGATCCTACAAACCGCAGTTGGGCGATGTGATCTCCCGGAAACCGTTGATTCCAAGTGGGAATTTGACTGTTCCGCAGCTACCCAGCGAGTGAGTGGCCTAGAATCGCCCGGAACCTTTATTTAGAGTTTCTGGACGGGTTTGGGACATTGCAACTGTCGGAAGTAAGCTGATACAATCCGGCAAGGTGAAGCCTTCACAGACTGTATCGCAAGAATCGCCTGTCAGCCAGACACCCGAAGCTGATAGGAATTTCGATGCGCGGTTGCCGGGCTGGACCAAAGTAGTGCTCAAATTTGCAGCCTGAAGCTGCCCGGAAGGACGGAGGAACTTATGAAAAACAAACCGAAGAACAGCAAACAAACGGCAAAGCCCGAAGCTGCCTATGCCGGTGGAGAGACCCACCAGCAAGCGCACGGCAAAGCTCCCTTACTCACCACCAATCAGGGCTTACCCCTCTCCGACAATCAAAACTCTCTTAAGGCGGGAAGCCGCGGTCCTACCCTGCTCGAAGACTTCATTCTGCGGGAGAAAATAACTCATTTCGACCACGAAAGAATTCCCGAAAGGATAGTTCACGCCAGAGGTTCCGCCGCTCATGGATTCTTTCAATGCTATAAGTCGATGAGTGCTGTTACCAAGGCGGCTTTTCTCTCCGAAAAAGGCCTGATTACCCCCGTATTCACTCGCTTTTCGACCGTCGCTGGCGGTGCTGGCTCTGTCGATATGGCCCGCGACGTTCGCGGCTTCTCCACTAAGTTCTATACCCAGGAGGGAAATTTCGATTTAGTCGGTAATAACATTCCTGTATTCTTCATCCAGGACGCCATCAAATTCCCGGATCTCGTACATTCGGTCAAGATGGAAGCAGACCGGGGCTATCCTCAGAACGGATCGGCGCACGACACTTTTTGGGATTTCATCTCCTTGACTCCTGAGGCCATGCACATGATTATGTGGGTCATGTCCGATCGCTCGATCCCCAGATCCTTCCGCATGATGGAGGGCTTTGGCGTTCATACCTTTCGTCTGGTCAACCCCGAGGGCGAATCGAAGTTCGTCAAGTTCCATTGGCGTCCCATTCTTGGCACCTCCGCGGTATTGTGGGATGAAGCGGTCAAGCTCTGCGGAGCCGATCAGGACTTTCACCGGCGTGATCTTTTTGAAGCCATAGCAAATGGCGATTTTCCCGAGTGGGAGTTGGGGTTCCAGATCTTCGACCAGAAATTGGCCGACAGCCTTCCCTTCGACGTCTTGGACGCCACCAAGTTGATTCCCGAAGAAATCGTGCCTCTGGAGATGGTCGGGAAAATGGTCCTGAACCGCAATCCAGACAACTTCTTCGCCGAAACCGAACAGGTCGCATTCTGTCCCAGCCACCTGGTACCCGGCCTCGATTTCAGCGAAGATCCTCTCCTTCAGGGTCGGCTCTTTTCCTACCTCGACACTCAGCTCAGCCGACTTGGCTCTTCTAACTTTCATCAAATCCCCATCAATCAGCCTAAGTGTCCATTTGCCAACATGCAGCGCGACGGACACATGCAGATGCAGGTTCCCAAAGGCCGTGCCAATTACGAGCCAAATACAATTGAACCGTCCGGACCGCGAGAAAGTGTCAATCGCGGATTCGCCACTTACCCCACCGCCGTGACGGACCACAAAGTGCGGCTGCGCCCGGAATCGTTTGCCGATCACTATTCACAAGCCCGCTTGTTTTTTCGCTCTGTTACGGCACAAGAGCGAAAACACATCGGCATGGCCCTTGCATTCGAGTTGGGAAAAGTAGAAATCATCGCCATCCGGAGAAAGATGCTCGGTCATTTGTCGATCATCGACCCTGCACTCGAACAAGATGTAGCGGACCGCTTGGGAATGATTGGCGAGGCCGAGCGTCTCATTCCCGCCAAAGAACCAATTGACCTGAAACCCAGTCCCGCGCTTCGGCTCTATGATCGCTATAAGCCGACCTTGAAGGGAAGAAAAGTCGGCGTTCTAGCCGGACGTGGCTTTGATGCGGCATTGCTCAAAAGCTTGTCCGCCGCGATCAAAGCCGAGGGAGCTTCCATTGCCCTGATCGCGCTCAAGGTTGGTGGAGTCGAGGATGGCAAAGGTGTCAAACACCAGGTGGATACGGCTCTCTGTGCTGCGCCCTCTGTTCTGTTCGATGCCCTAGCCGTTCTAAGCGGCACTGAGGGAGAAGCACTTCTCATGGCCGACCCCGATGCCAATGCCTTCTTACAGGACGCATTCCGTCACCTGAAGGCGATTGGGATTTCGGGTATTCCAGCTCTAGCCGCCAAGACAGGCGTGGATGGAAAGTTAGGCGTTACGACCATTGCTTCGTCGAAAGATATTTCAGCCTTCATTGGCGTCGCTAAGCTCGGAAAACTCTGGAAACGGGAGGCGAATTAAACGGATGAAGTTTCGAATCCGCCCCCGCACTGAGCTCTAGTTGTTATTGCGTTCAACGCTCAGTTCATTTTTCACGCTGAACACGCCCGAAACGCTATTGGCGCGAATTCCGGCCACGTTCTTATCGGCCTCGTTCGCCACCACGCCCACCAGGGTTACATTGCCGTTCCGCACAATAATATGGATTGGCGGGACGGCCTGCAGCCCGTATCGGTAAAGCATGTTGTCGCCATAAATCGATCGATACGTCGCGATACGAATCGAGTCGTCGTTCGGCGAGGTTGGCAGTACTTCGATCTGATTGATAACGTTCTCGACGCCTTCCACGTCTTTGACCACCCGCTCAGCAGACGACTTCAGCGACGGACGGGCCACTTGGCCAAGCAACGTGACTGTGCGTCCGTTCAGCTTAAATGCGAGATTGTCGAATACACCGTAGTAAGGCAGCATCACCAATTCATGCCGCACCTGCCGGATCACTTTGGCCTCTTTGCCCTCTCGTGATTTGTCTGCCGCAAAACCGGTGTTGGCCAGCACACTTACTAGAAGCACCGCACTCAATGCGATCCCGCTTCGCCGGGGAATTCCTTCCGGAAACAATATCTGCAACATATCTGATTCTCCTTAGTCTTTAGACTGAAAACTAATCCTGCATTTCATCTTCCAAAAGCCCACACACCGCAAAGCCGAAGAAACGGCGAAGCATGAGGAATGGTCTACCAATTGCAGGAGTAACGGTGAACTGTCGGCCTAACAAGCCGCTGCTCTTGTCGAAAGGACAACATGAACAATTCAAGACTTGCAATATGCTTTTTGTGTACTCTGTCGCTGGCCTTTGCGCAGGCGGACAACACCAGGAAAAACAAGCGGGATCGGGATCCGGGCGTGGTGACGGCCGACCAGCAGATGCAGAATGAAAGCGACCTTGAGCTGACCCGGAAAATCCGTAAGGCATTAACCGATGACAGCACGCTTTCCACTTATGCAAAGAACATCAAAATCATTTCGCGGCAAGGCACAGTGACACTGCGTGGGCCTGTCAACACCGTGGAAGAACGAATGAAGATAGAAAATTTTGCCAAATCCATTGCGGGTGCGGCAAATATTACCAATCAGATTGAAATCGTGAAAAAGACTAAGGACTCCTAGCTATGAAAAACACTTCCGTCTATGGCATCTATGCCAATCAGCACCAACTGGAAAACGGCATTGATGAACTGCGAACAAACAATTTCCGGCACAACGACATCAGCGTCCTCTTGCCTGAAAATGATGGAAACAAAGACTTTGGCACAGTGAAGAGTTCCAAGGCACCGGAAGGTGCGACAACCGGAGGCACCACTGGCGCTGTTCTTGGCGGAACTCTTGGCTGGCTGCTCGGCATCGGTGCCTTGGCAATCCCAGGCCTAGGACCTTTCATTGCCGCAGGCCCCATCATGGCGGCACTTGCTGGAGTGGGCGCAGGTGCGGCTCTCGGTGGCGTTGCTGGTGGATTGATTGGCATGGGCCTCCCTGAGTACGAGGCGCTTCGTTATGAAGGACGAATCAAATCGGGTGGCATCCTGATTTCCGTTCATTGCGACGACAGCGAATGGGCAGACCGAGCCAAGAAGATTCTTGAGGCCACTGGAGCTAAGGATATTTCTTCCAGCGGCGAGGCCTCGGCCGATTTTGACAAATCGGACCGGCCTCATTCCCGCGCGGCGGCAGTTTAGTCCAAAGAACTTGCGGTTTAACCTCACCTGATTGTCGGGCCGCTCGATTCAAGTTTGACCAAATGACCACTGATGGTCGGAAATCCTCTATATAATCTGCGCCTCCAAGGAGAATTTCAATGGCCGACATAACCTACCTTAGGCTCATTTTTTTTAACTCTGCAAAGCGGGGAGGATCGAATTCACCATTCGATCCTCCCCGCTCTGTTTTATCCACTGCACTAAATTTTTGAGGAAACCATGAAAATAAACAGTTTGAAAACACTATTCCACGAAGAGCTCAAAGACATCTACGACGCAGAAAAGCGACTTACGAAGGCGTTGCCAAAAATAATGAAGGCCTGCAATTCGGAAAAATTGAAAGCCGCCCTGAAAAGCCATCTAGCAGCCACCATCACCCAGGTAGTGCGGCTTGAGACGATTTTTGAACTGCTGGGAGCCAAGCCCGTATCAAAGCCTTGTCTCGCCATGAAGGGCTTATTGGAGGAGGGTGAAGAAGCAATGACGGCGGAAGGTTCCCTTCCTTTTACCGATATTCTCATCATTGGTGCCGCCCGCCGCGTTGAGCATTATGAAATGGCGGCTTACCTGAGTTTGCGCGATATCGCCGCCCACCTGGAACTCACGGATGTGGAGAAATTGCTCTCCAGTACATTGCTGGAAGAATCCGAGGCGGATGAGGCCTTGTCGGAAATTTCCATGACCTTGATGAACGAAAGCGAGATGAGCGCGAATACGCAGAAGAAGAGTCCCGCTACGCAAGCTCAGCCGGAAAAACGTAAAGCCGCGAACGCTTAAACAATCGACTCCAACTATAAAACGGACCGGATGCGTAACGCATCCGGTCCGTTTTGTTGGATATTGAGGAATTGGGAACTACGCCAGATTGGCGGGCCTGACAGCCATCCTGTAGATTGCTAGTAAAGCAATCGCGCCGATGATGGAC
>JBKJSR010000483.1:0-2877 GCA_046594355.1 Bryobacter sp. | reverse complement strand
CGAAGCGGAGGGCAACGGATTCGCGATTGAGTATCTGGACCTGCCAGGGTGCATCTCCGATGGAGAGACTCCGGAGGAAGCTTTGCGGCAAGGCTCAGACGCAGTCAAGGCTTACCTTCTGAATTGCATGAAGCAGGGAGACCCGGTCCCAAAACCGAGTGCAGCCAGTGGGCAATGGCGGCAGCGCGTACCCCGAAGCCTCCACTCGCGCCTGGTTGCCAAGGCCCGTCAGGAAAGCGTGAGCTTGAACACCCTCGTAACCGCGATGATCGCAGAAGGTCTGGGGCAGCGGCGGGCTTGATAGAGGGAGCCGTGCCATCCGGAGAACGGCGTTATAGAACCCTTGGCGCGGCGCTGAGCGGCGGTGTACTTGTGCGACATACGCTTCGAGAAGTTTCTCGAAGCGATGAAGTGGTCCTCATCATTTCGGCCCGCTTCGCGGATTATTTGTGCGGCCCCAGACGTGGTTGATCAGTATCCGGCTCGGTGCCGCGGATCTCGTTACCGTGCAACTGCTCGCCGAGGCCAAGGGGCTCCCCGATCAGACCTACATCAAGTCTCTTTTGCATGAAGCGCTCGAGAACGAAAGCAGACGGCTGCTTATCGAGTGATGCAGCGAGCGTGGAGGTTCCGGAAAGCGCGGGCCCGGCCGGCCGCGGAGCGTTGGGGGCCGCCGCAGATGAGGGATTGCTGATTGGCCCAAGGCGGCGGCGACATCGCGGCTGATGTTTGCTTCGATTACGGCGATCTGTGTGTGGATGGGTTCACCGTGGAGCTCGAAGAGGAGATGGCTCCGACTGTGTCGATGGAGGAAATCTCAAGCGGGACATCGGCGGCGAAGGCCTGAAATGCCCAGTCGGCTTGGGGCGCGTTTGCGCCGGCGGAGCTTGGAGTGGATTGGCGGGAGGAGGAGAGACTGAGCGGAACGGCGAGGGTCTGGAAAGCAGAAATATAGCGTTGGAAAAGACTCTGGTGAGGTGATTTTATGGTTATCACGCAGGGACTATTGGGATGGGTGTGGAAGCAGGCTTGCGAGCGGGATCGTCCCTTACCGGCGACGTCAAGGCGATAAGATTGTAACGATGGAAGTTCAACTCACTGCCGATCAGAAAGCCTTTGTTCGCAAAGCCGTCGAGAGTGGCCGCTATAAACGGGAAGAGGACGCTTTGCTGGAAGTGTTCTCGCTTTGGGAGACGCAAGAGCGGAGGCGTGTTGAAATCCTTGCGGCTGTTGATCAGGCTGAAGCTTCTCTAGGGCGGGGAGAGGGCCGAAGAATCACTACTCCAGAGCAGATATCACAACTGGCGGATGAGATCAAGCGTCGTGGTCTGTCCCGCCTAGCCGCCGAAGATAATAAGCGCTAGTGGGATTTCGCCTTTCGCCAGAAGCCGAGTGTGAGCTCGATGCCATCTGGCTCTACGTCGCCGGCGAGGGCGGCAGCATCGAATCTGCTAATCGGCTCGTCGACATCATCACAGATCGGTTTTGGATGTTGGGACAGTTTCCCCAAATTGGCCGCTAACGCAATCACGACTTGAAGCCCGGCCTGCGCAGCTTTCCCGTTGGTGAGTATGTTATGCGCGCGGCAGCCGAGATATTGAAACACTGCTGAGGGAATAGTGGTTGAATGGGCTGTAAGTCAGCCTTCGAAATTGAAGAGTTCGAGGGCGTGGACCATCTTCAGTCTTCGGCGCTCCGCCCGATCTGTCACTTTGCGAGCAAGCAGACCCTTCACAACGCCAGCATGAAGAGTGCGAACGATGCAACACCCGCTCCCAATGCCAGCAAGCCCCAAGCTCTCAATTGGCGCAGGCTCCACCACATGTAGAGGCCCGACAGGATCCAGATCATCATCATGATTTGCACCAGGTCTACAATGACTCCCCAAGCCTTGCTGAGAGCGGACCCCTCAAACCCACCTCGAGTATGCAGCCTCTGCAGCACACCCATGACGCGAAACGGAGTTTCCCGCACGACCAAACGCTCTTTGCCAGGATCGTAGACGATCTCCGTCGCCGTGATGAACCCTGGCCTGTAAAGGTGGAACACGTTTTCCGGGCTACGATACAAACCGAATTCGCCCTCCAATCCGCTGTCCCGCTGAATCTTGCCGGCGATCATGCGCAGGTCCGCATCCGGCGCAATCGGACCGAATCTGTAATCGCGCTCGGACAAGACGTTCCACTGCGGTTCCCTGTTGAACCAGGTTGGATGGTTGAATCCAAGAGAGCTCACGCCGTAGACGAGGAACCACGGCATGAAGAACAGGGCTGCGTATAAGTGAGTGCGCCTGTTGAACTTGTTAAAACTGAAGATAGGTGGTTGTAAGCTTGGCATTGTTTTTTCGCCTTCTCAAAGCAGGAACAGAAACATCGTGAATAACACCAGGCCGGACGACAGGAACACTGCTCCGGTCAGGCGCGTCAGCTTCAACTCCCACCACATCCAGAGCCCGGACAGGACCCAGATCACCATGGCAACGATCACCGCATCCACTACCGCGCCCCATAGTTTGTCCAATACAAAAGTGCTCTGAAAGCCGCGCCTGCGATGCAGGCTCTCGAGAAACGGTTGCGTGCGAAACTCCTGTTTTTCAACCAGCAGATTGCCCTCAGTCAATGAATAGGTGATTCTGCGCGGTGCCACCGGGTGAGTCCGGACGATTGTCAGTTTCTGCCGATTCTTACTCATGTTCACGTTGAAATTTCCTTCGAATTGCAGATCTCTCATGATCTGCTCACCCATGAACCGCGCATTGGAGTCGGGCGTAAATTTTCCCGCGTATGGCTGTTCTTTCTCTTTCTCCCACTTCACCAGTGCGCCCCCATAATGCTCTTTGAATTGCTCGCGATGGTTCATCACGATGGTACTGAGCGC
>JBKJSR010000452.1:0-6894 GCA_046594355.1 Bryobacter sp. | reverse complement strand
AGGAGCCGTATGCGGTAACTCTGCACGTACGGATCTGTGCGGGGGGCGGTCAGAAATGGCCGTCCCTACCGCGACCGGTCAAAACTTTCTTGTCTCAAAACGTTTTAGCAGAACCTTGTCAGGCGGTCATAGTACTAGCTCTTTAGCAGTCAACCGTTTAGGGGGTAGTAATTTTTCAGGGAATGCTTCTGGCCCCGGTAATTCCGAGCGACTGAGTTATGGTAATGAATTGATTCGTTTCGATACCGGAGATTACTTCTTTGCTCGAGCCGGGCCAATCGATTTCAATGCGATCCACGCGCCGGGAGGATGCCAGCCCGAAGTGAAGACGCAAATCGTTGTGCGAGAGAAAGCTGGAGCCAGACCGCACTTCCTGGACCATTTTGCGGGCTCCGGAAATTACGGTCACTCTTGCTCCAATTCCGCTCCGGTTCGACTTTGTCCCGGTCAGTTTTATATTCAGGAACCGGTTTGCGTTTGCACTGGAATCATTGCGGAGGAGGCTGGGAGGTTCATTCATATTAGTGATGAATAGATCCTCGTCTCCATCGTTGTCATAATCGCCAACGGCTAATCCCCGGCTCGATTTTTCGGAGAGTAAATCGCCCCCGATGCCGCTGGTAACTTCTTTAAACTTTCCGTTTCCCAGATTACGGTAGAGGATACGGCGCTGTGCGTATTTTATACTCTTCAGTTGTGGATAGATGTGGCCATTGACGAGGAAAAGGTCGGGCCAAGTGTCGTTATCAAAATCCATGAAAGCGACGCCCCAGCCCATAAATTCTCTATGCAGGCCCAAGCCACTTACAACCGTTACTTCTTCGAAACTGCCGTCGCCAGAATTCCGGTAGAGATTTGGAAGATCGTCGATGAAATTTGTTTTGGCGAGGTCCAGCCTGCCGTCGCCGTCGAAATCCCCTGCCGCAGTACCCATCCCCGCCTGTTCACTGCCAGAATCGTTGAAGGCGACCCCTGCGGCGACGGCTGTTTCCGAAAATGTACCGTCGTGGTTGTTGCGGAACAGCAGGCTAGCCTGGGAATCCACAGCCACATAGATATCGGGCCATCCGTCCTGATCGAAATCGATTGTAGTAACCGATAAAGAATAGCGTTCTCCCGGCGA
This sequence comes from Bryobacter sp., assembly GCA_046594355.1. GTDB lineage: Bacteria > Acidobacteriota > Terriglobia > Bryobacterales > Bryobacteraceae > Bryobacter. The sequence goes on along the minus strand of JBKJSR010000452.1, from coordinate 5,771 downwards.
ATCAACTCCAGATTCTGAAGTTACATTGTTAAATTTTGGCCGACCAGGTTTTGAATCGTTCTTCCAAAGCAGGTTTACGCCTCCCCTCAAACCCTTCGGCCCACAGGGTACGGCCTGATTCTTCCACCGGCAGGCGTTGGGCTTGTCCGGGGTTGGAGTGTTGGCCTGGTCGAATTCCACATAATTCGCCACGACCAAGTCGAGCTTTCCATCGAGGTTATAGTCGACAAAGGCGCAACCTGTGCCCCATCTTACCGGCCCTCCTCCCAAACCGGCGGATTCGGTGACGTCTTCGAAGTTGCCCTTGCCGGTATTTCGATAGAGAACGTTATGGCCATAGTAAGTAAGGAAGAGATCTTCGAAGCCATCGTTGTCGAAATCGCCGGAGCAAACGCCCTGCCCCCAGCCGGACCGGGAGATTCCGGCCGCTTCGGTAACGTCATTGAATTTTCCGTTCCCTAAGTTGCGATAGAGGTGGTTTACCGGGTCGGTCGCGGTGGAGCGCGACTCGGTAGCTTGGGCAGTCATGACAAACAGATCGACTAAGCCATCGTTGTCGTAATCGATCAGAGCCAGCCCGGTTCCCAGAGTTTCCGTCAAATATCTCTTCTTGTCGCCGCTCCCGCAGAAAGTGGGAAACGTCAAGCCAGCTTGCAATGAGACGTCCACGAAGCGATTCTGCTCCCCGCCGAGATATAGCGCCGACAGTAAATAGATCAAGGGCTTCATTTGACGGGCTCCCGAACTTTTAGGGTCTGGTTCGCCTTTACGTTTTCGATGCGCTGAACAATTCCGCTGGGCCACTCTATCGTCAAGAGTGCGATTGAGTCGGCGGAGCCAATGCCAAAATGAACCCGTTTATCGCTCGCTGAAAGATAGCTGCCACTTCCGCTCGCATAGGAGTACTGTTTGGTTGCAGAACCGGAAACAATGGAAACGCGCGCGCCTACACCGTCGCGATTGCTAACAGTACCGAGTGTATCCACGAGGATCCAGTTGTTTCCAGTTCCCCCTTGATTCTTGAGCACTAAGGCCATTCCGTCGTTGCAGTTGATCGCCACATCTATCGAACCGTCGTTATCGAGGTCGCCGAAAGCCATTCCGCGGGCCGCCCTGGGTATCGACAACGCCTCTCCACCGCGCGACGATACGTCGTCGAATTTGCCCCGAAGGTTCCGCATGAGCAAGAGCGGTTCCAGATACTTAATCCATGACTGGGTGAGGGCAATATTGTCCATCACGTGACCTTGAGCCACGAACAAATCCTTCCATCCGTCGTTGTCGACATCGACAAACTTGGCACCCCATCCCGAATGGAGCGCCGTGATGGCGCTTACGCCGACGGAAGCGGAAACGTAGTTGAAGATCCCTTTCTCGTTGCGGAAGAGGGCATAGTTCTGATTGGCTAACGCATCGACAAAAAGATCGGGCCATCCGTCGCGGTCGAAGTCCGCGCTGTCGATTCCCATGCCGGCGAAAGTGCGGCCATCCGCATCGTAAGCGAATCCGGAGGAGAGACCCAGTTCCTCAAAGGTTCCATCGTGACGATTCCGGAATAGCTGTTGGGGAAACGAATCATTCGCAATTGCAATGTCGGGCCACCCATCGCGATCAAAATCGTCGAGAACAACGCCTAGTCCTTTGCCGGGAGACAGGGCAATCTCAGATTTGACGCTTGCATCGGTGAAGGTGCCGTCGCCATTGTTACGGTACAGTAAGTGCGTTGCCGGACTGAACTTATCGGGGTGACAGTAAGAACGAAAGCCGGGGCGGCGTTCGCCGCACCATATGTCCAGCGAAAAATTCCAAGTCAAATAGCGGGCGACGACAAGATCGAGCTTGCCATCCCGATCAAAATCCAGAAATGCCGCACCGGTAGACCAACCCGACCCTAACAATCCAGCTTGGCGTGTAAGATCAGAAAAAGTTCCGTCTCCGTTGTTGCGGTAAAAACTGTTGTGCCCGACTCCGGTTACAAACAGATCGGGATGGCCGTCATTGTCGTAGTCGCCGACGGCCACGCCCATCCCATAGCTATCGCCCCGCAGGCCGGCCCGTTCCGTTCGATCCGTGAAACTACCATCACCGTTATTGCGATAGAGGCGATTCCAATAGCGAGGATCGGACTTATCCGGTGCCTTGCCGGGTTGCATCGGATCGTCGAGTTGAGCGCCATTCAGGAAGAATAGATCGAGCCATCCATCGCCGTCATAGTCGAACATGGCGACACCGCCAGTCATCGCTTCGGGTAAATATTTTCTGGTAGTTCGGCTGGCATGATTCACGAAATTCACGCCGCGAGATGCTTTCACCTCGCGGAACACGGGCCATTTCACTTGCAGCCCCGGTTTATCCTGACCATAGGAGCTCCAGATGAAGCACGCTAAACACAGAATTGCCAACAGGGAAGTGTACTTCATTTCATGTTGTATCCCATGCTTAAGGATTTGAGTTCAATCTGGATTCGCGGGAACGCAGCGACTTCTTGTTGAGTTGCTGTACGACTTCGACCTCCGCATTCGCCTCGGCGATCCTGCCCAATTTTCGATAGACGGTGGATAGCAAAAAATGGACGCTCGGCTCGTCCATGCTTAACTGGATTGCGCGTTGGAAACTGGCGATCGATTGCTGCAAATCTCCCTTATCGGCCAATAGCCTGCCATGGTCCGCGTGGGCCTGCGCCAAATCCGGGCAGATCTCAACGGCGCGCTTGACATTTTCGAGTGCGGTCGCTGAATCTTCCCTGGTGTTGACAAGACTATTGGCGATTTTCCAGTAAGCGAGGCAGTTGTAAGGATCCCGCGCAAGTTCCTGCTTCATTTCCGAAATAGCTTCCATCCACTTGCCTTCCAGCCAGAAGATGTTTCCAAGATTATAGTGGGCTCCTTTAAAATGTGGTTCTTTGGCAATCGCCTTTTTATATTGGGCGAGTGCTCCGTCGTAGTTCTCCATGCTTTCGAGTAACTGGCCGGAAATGAGATTCGTCAAATAGGAGTCGGGCGCTTTATCCTCTAGCCGCGTCAAAGTCTTTTGCGCGAGTTTCATGTACATTTGACCGAGAGCGTAAAGGGCTTCTACATTGGAAGGGGATTTTTGCAGTAACTTTTGCAGCACGGCCGCTCCCGCCTCCTGCCGACCCAATGAAAACATCGACCGCGCCAAATACAGTTGTGCCTGTTCGTCGCCAGGATTCGCGCGAACCGCCCTTTCGAGTATGGCCTGAGCTTGGGTGAAGCGGCCCAATTGGAAGTAGGCCGTACCTAGAGGGACGAGCGTCGTCGCCATTTTTGCGTCGAGCCGCAAACCTTCTTCGAACGATTTCACGGCGGATAGATAGTCGCCTTTCTGAAAATACAGAAGGCCGAGATTATTATGTGCCGCCGCCAGACGGGGATCCAGTTTCAGGATGGCTCCGTATTTTCCTATGGCTCCTTGCAAGTCCCCGGAACGCCTGGCCGCAATTGCCTGTTGATAAAGTTGCTCGACAGCCGCACCCTGCTCCTGCGCTTGCTCCGGCGCTTGCGGCCAGGCGTTGCCCGACGGAAGGCTTATCGATAGCACGAATGCCGCAGTGATTCTGTTTTGAAAGAGGCGATGGAAGAGATCGGGACGATTGAGCATTGAGTGTTCTACGCTTTAATTCCCAACTGATTCTGTAGCTTCTCAATTTCGAGCGAGGCCAACCGGCTGATTTTGAGCGGTCCGAGATTGCGCGCCTGGATTGCGAGACTTAGTGCCGTTTGAAGATTACCCTTTCGTGCGTTGACCAGTGCGAAACGGTAGAAGTATTCTCCTTGGGGGTCTAACCCGATAGCCTCCTGGAGCTTTTGCAGCGCATCGGTTTGGTTGCCTTCCCGGAAAGCCGCCCATCCCAGCACGAAGGCGCTTTGCGCGAGGTAAGAGGCCTTGGTCCGAATCCATTGTTTGCCGTTCGCGGAAACCGGAATTGTCTTGCCCCGCAACCCGGCGATGGCCGTCTGCGTAAGAGTCTTGGCCCGAGGCACGCCCTCGGCGGATTCATGTTCCGGATCGATCAGCAGCCGGGCCATAGTGAGCAGCGCATCGATATTCGAGGCGTTTGAGGTCAGTGTCAACTCAGCCATACGGTAGGCACCTTCCCAATCGGATAATTCGCTATAGGATCGCATGGCCGCAGTGTGTGCAAATTCCGCAAATTCGGACTGCGGGTGCGCCAACAAGAAAGCCTTGACGGCTTCGACGCAGGCCCGACTGCTGTTCGCTTCATAAATGAAACCGAAGTCATCCAACTCCTCACGAGTCTTAGCCTGCGGAACGCTTGACGACGACGGAAAAAAAACTAGTTGGGCGAAGCCGTGATTCGTTGCGGCGGCGAACATATACAAACTCGCGGTGTAGAACGCTTTAGCGAAGACGGCGGGTACCATACAATTCTTTCCTTTCCTTAAATGTATTCAATTCGCGATTGGCGGCAACTGTATCGCCGCGGTCCCTGTATATTCTGGCTAGCAGGTAGTGACCTTCGACGAGCGCTTCGTCCAGCTTCATTGCACGCAAGATTGACGCTTCCGCGCCGCTATCGTCATTTTGCGCCAATTGAATTTTGCCCATCAAAAAGTAATTCTCCGCTACTTCGGGAGCCATTTTCGCGGCACGCAGGATCAAGGGCAATGCCAGGGCGGATTTATTTTGATCCAGATACAGGGTTGCCAACAATTGATACGGAAGATAGTAAGACGTATCGAGCGCATAGATCTTCTCAACGCTTTTTTTCAACAGCAGTTCCGGTTCCTCGTCTTGCTGCATATTTCTCAAGCAGAGGGCCAGATGCGTCAGCGATTTCACATGCCCGGGGTCCTTTGACAGAGCTTTCCGGAAGAGTTCCTCCGCTTTCGCGAACATCTGCTTTCTTTGAAAGAAAAAACGTCCTTCCACATAGTACGGTTCGGGATCATCCGGACTTGCAGACTTGGCGGCGGCAATCTCTGCTTCAAAAAAACTGTCCTGACTGAGAACAAAATAGGCCTCGGCAAGGCGGAGGTGAGAAGTGGAGACTCCTCCGAATTGGAGCGCGGCGCGAAATGCCCGAACCGCTGCAAACGTGTTGCCTCGCCGCAAATAAGCCAAGCCCAGCCAGTGATAACCCGCCCCGTCTTTGGAGCAGAGGACAACAGCCCGTTCCCCAGTTGTTTCCAAGTCTTGCCATGCGCCCCTGTTTTCGGCATCCTGGGCTTCACGTGACAGAGTTAACAGTTCGGTTGGGCTGCAAGCATGAACTGCGGGAGTTGAGATTGCGATGCAAAGAGGAAACACGAATCTAATTACCAGGACCCAAAGGAGTCTTGAAATAGAGGGGTCAAGCGCTGAAAGACTTTTCTCTGTGAACAGGCTAAACCGCATGAGTGCTCCCGGTACTCTCGAAGCACAACCATATCACTCTTTTCAGTCAGCCCATCTACGGGGGCACTGAACGCAGTGGGATGCAATTGCTGCTTGCTTGTCCCGGGCCTCGAAAAGAGGCGGTTTGGTTATTTGCTATAGGATATGGCGCCTCACTTATGATCTGCGGCAGGATCCATGTTCAGGCCAGGGCGTTCGAGATCTGTCGCTTGTAACCGTTTCAAGGCAAGCGCAGATGTCGAGTGCGTAAAGTGGAATGTGGACTGAACCCTGCGCCGGTATTCAGCCGGAGGAGCGCCGAAGGCCAACTTAAACAGCGTGCTCATGTGTTGGACGGATTTAAACCCCGTTCTGGCCGCGATTTCCTTTAGGGCAAGGCTGGTTTCGGTGAT
>JBKJSR010000287.1:0-7093 GCA_046594355.1 Bryobacter sp. | reverse complement strand
CAAATTCTTCAATGAAGTCGAGCAGGAATGAACGATCTTTTTCCGCGTGGCGCTCGGGAACGTAGATCGTGTTCTGGTCGTCTTCAGCGTCGGCGTCCAGGGCGAACAGGGACAGGGCCAGCAGAATGTCGCGTCGATCAGTCATGTCTTATGAGAACACGAGGCAGGTGAATTCAACATTGGATTGCCTCTTAGGCTAAATTGGACTACCATAATAAGGTAGCTGCATGATCCAATTGCCCCAAATCGACAGCCAATCGGAAGTTCCGCTGTACCGCCAGCTCTATGAAGGCCTAAAAGGCAACATATTGGCTGGTCAGTTGCTGGACGGGGACCGCTTGCCTCCAACGCGCGATCTGGCGCAACAACTCGGCTTGAACCGGGCCACCGTGAGTGCGGCATATGCATTGCTCGAAGAAGATGGCCTGGCGAATGGGCAAGTTGGCCGTGGAAGTTTTGTGCAGAATAAGGCACCTGGGCAACAGAAAGAAATTTCGTTTTCGACATCGCGGCCTGCTGAGGAATTGTTTCCCCTGGAGGAAGTCCGCGAAGTGACGGCGGAGGTGATGCGGCGGTCTGCGGCGCAGGTGTTGCAGCTTGGTTCACCGCTCGGATATGGGCCGTTGCGAACCTATCTGATGGAAGAGGCGATAGGCGAGGGAGTGTTTGATCCGGACAAGGATGATCTGCTGATTACTTCCGGTTGCCAGCAGGCTCTCGATTTGATTCACAAGGCATTGATTGGCCCGGGCGGTCTGGTTTATACCGAAGAGCCGGTGTATCCGGGCGTGCGCAATGTGTTTCAACGGGACTTGACTGTCGATCCAAATCAGAGCGGAATTGAAGCGATGATTGTAACTCCCAGTTTTCGCAATCCAACCGGATACACAATGAGTTTGAGCGAGCGGCGTGAAATTGCGGAGGCGGCGCGAGCGGGGCGGCGTTTGTTGATCGAAGTGGATATTTATGCGCGGCTTCGTTACGAGGGTGAAGCTCTGCCGACAATTCGCGCTCTGGGTGCGGGACCCCAAGCGCTGCTATTGCGGAGTTTTTCAAAGATTGCCTTTCCTGGATTGCGCGTGGGCTGGGTGATCGGACCGAAGGCGCTGATACAGAAATTGGCGGCGGCGAAGCAGTGGACCGATCTGCATTCGGACCAATTGTCGCAAGCGATTTTGCTTGAGTTTGCCCGGTCTGGAAGACTTGAGGCGCATCTGGCGCGGGTGCTCGACGCAGGCAGGATTCGGCTGTCTACCACGATTGAAATGCTGGAGCGTGTGTTGCCCGAAGGTTCGCAGTTTACCCGGCCGCAGGGTGGCATGAATCTTTGGGTAACGCTGCCGCGAGGCTGCGATAGCGGGGCTGTGCTTGAGAAGGCGCGGCGGCACGGCGTGAGTTATTTGCCGGGGCGTTACTTCAGTATAAGTGCTCCAATGAATGAAAGTTTTCGGTTGAGTTTTGCCGGACTGAGTCCCGCTCGAATTGTCGAGGGGCTCAAACGGCTTGGCCCATTGTTTGAAGAAGAGGCAAAGATTGCCTCGCGATACCAGGACCCGCTGCCAGAAATGGCAATGGTCTGATTCCAAAGATCTGGAGTAAGCAAAATGATTTTGAACGAAGTGTTCCGCAAGAAGATCGGCCTGGCCGAGATGTTGAAGGGTGGGGTGATCATGGACGTCACCAATGCCGAACAGGCTCTGATTGCCGAGAAGGCCGGCGCGGTGGCGGTGATGGCGCTGATCAAGGTGCCGAGCGACATTCGCCGCGATGGTGGCGTGGCGCGCATGTCGCCGATCGCCTGTATCCGCGAAATCCAGGCTACGGTTTCGATTCCGGTGATGGCGAAGACGCGGATTGGACACTTTGCCGAGGCACAGGTGCTTGAGGCGTTGAAGGTGGACTTTATCGACGAGTCGGAAGTACTTACTCCGGCTGATGATGAAAATCATATCGACAAGCATCCCTTCAGCGTGCCGTTCGTTTGCGGCTGCCGCAATCTGGGTGAGGCTTTGCGCCGCATTGGCGAAGGAGCGGCGATGATCCGGACCAAGGGCGAAGCCGGAACGGGCAATGTTGTCGAGGCCGTGCGCCACATGCGCACGATCATTCGCGAGATGCGCCAGTTGACGGTGATGAACCACGATGAATTGATGGTGGCGGCAAAGCATCACCAGGCACCTTATGAGCTGATCGAGTATTGCCACAAGTTCGGCAAGTTGCCGGTGCCGAATTTCTCTGCCGGTGGCATTGCGACGCCAGCGGATGCGGCGTTGATGATGCAGCTTGGCGCGGAGACGGTGTTTGTCGGTTCGGGCATTTACAAGTCGCCCGATCCGGTGAATTTCGCGAAGGCCATTGTGAAGGCGACCTTGCATTACAAGGATCCGGCGAAGGTGCTGGAAGCTTGTGAAGAATTGCCGGACGGCATGCCGGGGCTGGACATCCGACAACTCAAGCCAGAGGAGCTGATGGCTGGCCGTGGCTGGTAACGGCAAGCTATTCGGGGTCCTCGCCCTGCAGGGTGATTTTGAAAAGCATCGGCATGCGCTAGAGCGTGCTGGTGCGCGGCAGTGTGAGGTACGTAGTGTTGAAGATCTGGCCAGGGTGGATGCGCTTGTCATTCCGGGAGGTGAGTCGACGACGATGTTGCGCTTGATGGATTACTTCGATTTGTTTGAGCCGCTCAAGGCGTTTGGATTACAGCGGCCGGTATTTGGGACTTGCGCGGGAGCGATTCTGATGGCTCATGAAGTAACTTCGCCGGCGCAGAAGTCGCTGGATCTGATGGATATCGGCGTGGAGCGCAATGCTTACGGGCGGCAGTTGGATTCGAGCATCGTCGAGATTGAATCGGCGGTGGGATTGGTGGAAGCGGTATTCATTCGTGCGCCGATTATCCGGCGGGTTGGGGCTGGTGTGGAAGTGTTGGCCAGTTATCAGGGTGACGCTGTACTGGTGAAACAGGGGAAACACATGGCGGCGACCTTTCATCCGGAACTGACTGAAGATACGCGGGTGCATAAGTTGTTCGTCGATTCGGTGATGAAATGAAACAACATGTTTTGTTTTTGTGTGTGGGGAATTCTTGCCGCTCGCAGATGGCGGAAGGTTTTGCGCGCGCTTACGGGCATGATGTAATCGAGCCGGTAAGTGCGGGGCTTGCGCCGGCGATGTTAGTAGACCCGAGTACGAAGCTGGTGATGGGAGAACGGGGGATTTCCCTGGACAGTCATTTCCCGAAGACGCTCGAAGAGGCGCTGACGCCGATGCCAGGGCTGCTCGTGAACATCAGCGGTTCGGCGGTACCGCACTATGCGGCCGGGATCCCGGCGGAGGTGTGGCGGGTAAGGGATCCGGTGGGTGAAGTACCGGCCGTGCATCGCGAGGTGCGCGATCAGGTAGAGGGATTGGTGATGAATCTGATACTGAGGTTACGCCAAAAGAAGCCGTCGCCTCCGGCACAGAGTGCGCCTGCGGCAGGGGGCGCAAAGCGCTTTAAGTTTGGGCGGATGGCGTAGAGCGTCTTGGCTGCGCGTTGAATCCGATAGGTGGAACGCAGGGAGGTATCGGCACCTGACCTATATGCTGATCGACGCCGATATCGTTGCGGTGTCTCCGGCCAGCGTATGGCGGGTGCTGGGTCAAGCCCGCCGGATGCAGAAAGTGGCTCCGCCGGGGTCGACGAAGAAGGGCACCGGCTTCGTGCAGCCCGTCGCCGTCCACGAACACTGGCACATCGACATCGCGCACATCAACATCCACGCTGCGTCTAAGAACGGGCCGGGATTTGGGGCAACGGCAAGAGCCTCGCAATGGAAGGTAAAGGGCCACGAGGATCGAAGTTTCATCCATCGCTTCGAAGACTTGTTTGACGGTCTTAGGGTGCAAGGTCTGACCTGAGTGGAAAGGGAGAACGACTCTTCGGTCGCGCTTCACGTAGATCCGATGACTGCCCTTTGAGCGCAGCCAAGTAAATCCCGACTTAAAGAGCGTAGCTTCAGCCTCGGCGGCAGTCCAGCAAGGCAGCTTAGGCATGAACTTCGACTGAAGGGGTGGGAATCACCTGGCTTAGATCGGCCGAGCGTTCGTCATCCGTGAGGGTCTCTAAAAAGAACTCAATGGCCTCGCGGATATTAGCAAGAGCCTGCTCAACGCTTTGGCCTTGGGAGCCCGGCAGGAATAAACCTGGAGGTATCGGTAGTTGCCAAAGCGGACGCAAGGCGGCCACCGGCTTCGAAACGGCTTCCATGACTGTTTCGCCTTTGCGCTTATGAGTCAGGCGCAGGCTGGGAGGCTTCGAAATCGTCTATCCAAAGTCGCGCATCCGTTGCGATAGGATCAATGTTGAGATTTCGCCTGATACTCTAGCGTCGAAGAAAGCCGGAGCTGTTGGCGCTATGGCGGAAATTCACATCACTCAAAAGAGGCGTTCCTAATGTTTCGTATTCCAAGCATCGCTTTGCTGATCAGCCTGACTGTCGGCGTAAATCAGGCAATGGCCCAATCCCCGGCCCCGGCCGTACGCCCGGTGCGCCCGGTGCGCCCGACGCCGCCGACCCGCGATCCCAACACGCCCGGTTATGTCAAGGCGAAAGAATTACCCGACGGTGTCAACGCCCCGGCAAAGGAGGATGGAAATTTCATCATCGGCCCAACTTACAAGCCAGCACCGGAGATGATCGTGCAGCCCGGCGTGCCACAGGGAACTGTTTATAACTTCACCATGGAATCGACCGATAGCAAGTTCTATCCCGGCATCGCACGCGAGGCCAACACTTTTGGCACACCAGATCCAGCGGACCCCACCAAGCTAATCGTCTCCAGCCACCCTGCTCCTTACACTCGTAAAGTAGCTGTGTATGTCCCCCAACAGTATGTGCCCGGCACGACTGCGCCTTTTATCGTTGGTGCCGATGGACCCGACAAGTCGTTATTCACCGCGATGGATAATCTGATCGCCCAGAAACGGGTACCGGTGATGATAGCCATCTCCATAGGCAATGGATCCGGCGACGCACAGGGAAGCCAACGCGGTCTCGAATACGACACGATGTCGGGGAAGTACGCGGAGTTCGTCGAGCAAGAAGTGCTGCCGCTGGTGGAGAAGCAATACAACGTGAAACTGACCAAAAATCCCGAGGGCCGGGCGACGATGGGCGGGAGTTCCGGCGGATCGGCCGCCTTGATCATGGCCTGGTATCACCCGGAGCTCTATCACCGCGTACTCACTTACTCAGGAACTTACGTTTACCAGCAGTGGCCTTATAATGCAAAAACTCCGCATGGCGCGTGGGAGTTTCATGAGAATCTAATCCCCAAGAGCCCGCGCAAGCCGATACGTCTCTGGATGCACGTCAGCGACAGGGACAATCTGCAGACCCGCGATAACTATCACGACTGGGTGCTCGCCAATGAACTCATGGCCAAAGAGCTGGCGGCCAAGGGCTATCATTATCAGTTTGTTTTTGCGCGCAATGCCGGCCATACCGACCGCGCCGTGAAACAGCAAACCTTGCCCCAGGCATTGGAATATATATGGCAGGGCTATCCGATCGCCGGCGCGAAGAATTGATTTGAGCCTCCTCGTCCGCGGGCTGTGGCGCTTGGGATACTGCCAGTCTTTCGCCAACAGCCCCGGCACAAAGCTTTGGCGAGATCGATCGAAGTGATGGCGCGGCCGAGCGCGTTTATCACCTGGTGCATAGTGCTGTAGAGGCAGTGTTGGCGGCACGCTTTGGCAGGGCTGATGCGCTAGCGCAAAAGGTGGCGGGTGGCGTAGCCGCTAATGGCGGGGCTTTGTTTGTCGAGATCGGCGGCCCAGTTCGAGGTGTTGTAACGTTGCTCGAAGCGTGCCAGATCGGCTTCGTAGTCGGCTAGCATTTTCAGCTTTAGCGCCTCAGGAGCGAAGGAGTGGGTGAGGCTGTTGCGTCCGAGTTCCTTGAGTTCGTCCCAAGTGAGGCGGAAGAGCGTGACGGCGTGCATGTATTCGTCGGTCATGTTTGAATCCCAGGAGCCGCGATCATCCGTGTTCAGACAGACGGGGATGCCGAAGCGCAGATACTCGGGGAAGGGGTGCTGGTTGAGGTCGGGGAAGTAATCGAGCAGGCGGTTGGAGATCAGGTTGATTTCGACCAGGTACTTGTTTTGGCGCATGAGGAGCATGGTGGCGGGGTCGGAGATGAGGTTGAGCCCGTGGCCGATGCGGGTTGCGCCCAGAAGCAATGTGTTGCGGACTTCGGGGCCGGGGGAATCTTTTTCGCCCGCGTGGAGTGATAGGGGGATGTTGCCGAATTTGCGGCGGGCTTGACGGAAAGCAGTGAGCATGCGGAGAGCGTGGCCTTTGTCGTTGTCTTCGCGGCCGGCGGCATTGATGCCGACAAACAGGTCGCGATGGCTGTCGACGAATTCATGCATCGATAGGATCTGCTGGTCGACGTCGGCGCGGAAACGGATGATGGTGAGCTGGAAACGGTAAGCAATGCCGAGCGCAGTAACATCGGGTTGTTTCAAGCGGCTTTGAACGATGGCGATTGCTTCGGTGGGGGTATAGAGAGTGCCGTCGGGCTTTTCGGCGAGGAAGGGATTCCATTGGGCTTCGATGTAGCGGATGCCTTCGGCGGAGAATAGTTTGAGGTTTTGGGCGAAGAGTTCGGCGAAGAGATGGGGGTTGCGGGAGAGGGGCGTGAGTCGGAGGACGATTTCATCGAAGAACTCGTTGCGGTTTTCGCCAGGCTGGTCGAGGATGTGGGCGGAGAGCCAGGCTTGTTGTTCGGCTGGGGACAGAGTGTCTAGCGGCTTGTAGTCTTGCCGACGGCAGGCGGGGAGGTTCGCGAGGGTTGCAGCGCCGATGTTTTGGTAGAGGAGGATTGCGCCATTGTCATTGTCTCCGCAGGCGTGGAAGGTGGTGCGGGTTGAGTAGCGGTAGCCGCGCTTTTGTTGCGCGATGGCGGCGGGCAGGATGTTGTGAGCATAGAAGCTGAGGCTCGCGTGGTGGTGGAGGTCGCCGCCTTTGGGGAGCTGCTGGAGGAGTGCGTAGAGTTGTCTGGGGGTTGCGCTGTCGCGAATTGTAGTGAAGCGGGTGGCGAAATCCTGC
>JBKJSR010000182.1:0-3616 GCA_046594355.1 Bryobacter sp. | reverse complement strand
CATTGCGCTTCTTGCCGCGCTCAATCAGGTAGTCGACCCGTGCGTTCACTTCTGTAGGGCCGGCGGCGCTACCACCGGAAGTGAATCCAGACCCGAGAAGATCCAGATAATTTGCGCCAATACTCAAAACGGGATTGGGCCTTATCCGCGCCTGCACGATCCTCGCCTCGCCAATACTGATGTTGAATCGCTCCGCCAGGAGGCGTAGGTTCTTCTCGACAGCCTCTTGCAGCACCTGATCGAGAGTGAGCGGAGATGGCGCAGCCTGCAGCCTATCCGCCGCAAGAAACAGCATCAGGATGCAGACGCTCGATTTGAGACACGTATAGCGCAATGCACTTTCTATTCAGCAACTGCGCCTCCTTGCACCTGCCTTTATTTCCTTGCGAAATCGGCATTTTGATGCGGCAACTGTCCGCGATTCGTACACTGGTTGTACGGTTTCCGAACGCTTCTGCGCAAGCAACGCTTCGAGCGCGCTGCAATTGAGATGGCTAGCCAATGGCTACCGATATGCAAGCACTGGTACCACGCCCACTTAAATGCGTGCGGATGCCGGCAGCCGATTCCGCCGCCTCTGCGATACCGAGCCGCCACCGTCAGGGCACCGGTCGTGGCGCTTGAAGCACTGAAGTTGAATTGGATCGAATAGAAAGAGGCAATACGACGTTGATGCGCTTTCCTAAAATTGTCGCTGCTCAGCGCTTGCAGACCTGGCTTCTCGTCACTGCCCTTGTTTCGGTAGTTTTGATCGGGCTGCTGGTTTTCGACCTCACACGCAATCTGCGCACCGTCGTCATCAGCGACACGCAACGCAATCTCGCCAATGCCGTCGCGGAACTCATCCACGTAAGCGGTCGCTCCGATCTCGAAGCGGCTTCTTACGAGACACTTCGCTCCTATCCGGAGGTGGAAGGCGGTTACCTGATCGACGGGCGGATCGCGGCGCATACCTTCCCTACTCATACAGAGCCGGGCAGCCAACTCAGGCAACCCGATTCGGAGCGCCTCGAAGTCTGGGCTGCCATCAACGAAGCTCGTCGCAGTGGCAAAGTCAGTCAGCGCATTTTGCATGATGGCCTCGATCTTGTTCTGGTAGCGGCAATGACGGCGAACGACGGAAAGGCGGCCTGGTGCCTGCGCCGTATCTTCACCTTCAGCGATTCCAGCGAATTCAACAAGCGCATTGTGCTGCTGCTGGTAATGCTTGTGGCGCTCGTGTCCATCTGTTTTGTCATGCGCCTCAGCTTCAGCATGCAGCAGGGCTTCGCCGTGATTCAGAGCGGATTGCAGCGGCTGCAGACAGACGTCGCTTACCGTCTACCTGATCAGGACCATGAGCTCAGTTCCATCGTTCAGGCGGTAAATCAGATGGCCGTCGGCCGCCAATCCCTCGAAGCGGAATTGCGGCGCGAAGATCGCCTCCGCGTTATGGGCCGCGTTGTAGCTGGAATTGCCCACGAAATCCGCAATCCGCTCAATAGCATTCGCCTCACAATTCGTGCCCTCGCCCGGCGCTTGCACACGGAGCCGTCTTCCACCGAACCGATCACCCTCGTAACCATGGAAATCGACCGCCTGGATACTCTACTCAAAAGCCTCCTCGTCTTTCGTTCCGACTCGGTCGAAAAGATCAGGCAACAACCGCTCCAGCCCATCCTGGATCGCACCCTTGCTCTCGTCAAACCGCATGCCGAAGAACACGGCGTTGCGCTTCATGCCAGTGGAGCGGAAACCTGTCTCGCGAGGGTAGATGGCGATTACCTGCAGCAGGCCCTGATGAACCTCCTGCTCAACGCCATCGATGCATCCAACCGCAACGGAAGGGTCGATATTGCTGTGCATCAAAACAACGGCCGGGTCCACATGGATGTTGAAGACAGCGGGCCGGGTCTGACCGAAGAGCAAAAGGAACACATGTTCGAAGCTTTCTATACGACCAAAGCCGGAGGCACCGGCTTGGGCCTGGCGGTCACCAAAACCCTGCTCGAAAAAATGGGGGCCAGCATCTCCTCCACTACTGGAGAACGTGGTGCCCGATTCCGCGTAACACTGCCGGCCGGGCAGCCATCGTGAAGACTCGCATTCTTATCGTTGAAGATGAGCGCACCGCCCTCCAGTCCTTGGCCTTTTTGCTCGAAGACGAGGGCTATCAGGTTCTGAAAGCCGAAACGGGAGAGGCGGGGTTGGACATCGCTCTCCGCGAAGAGCCGGATCTGATTCTCCTGGATGTCCGGCTCCCGGATATTGATGGCATCACTGTGCTCCAGCGCCTCCGAGCCGGCCATTCCGATTCTGCCGTGCTCATCATGACCGCCGACACCACCAGCAGCAACGCCATCCGCGCCACCCGGCACGGTGCCTTCGATTACATCTCCAAGCCCATTAACGACGATCATCTCCTCGTGCTGATCAAGCGGGCACTGGAGTACCGCAAGCTCGAACGTGAAGTGCGGATCCTGCGGCATCAAACACCCCTCGCGCCGGTGATTCCGGGCATGGTCGGGCACAGCCTGGCGATGCAGGAAGTCTATAAACTGATTGGCCGCGTGGCCAACTCCGACGCTACCGTTCTTCTCACCGGCGAATCCGGAACCGGTAAGGAACTGGTAGCCAATGCGATCCATGAATTCAGCAAACGAGCCAAGGCCCCCTCCGTAAAAGTGAACTGTGCCGCCATACCGGAAACTCTTCTCGAAGCCGAACCCTTCCGACACGAACGCGGTGCCTTCACTAATGCAATCGCCCGCCGCATCGGACGTTTTGAGCAAGCGCAAGGGGGCACGCTATTCCTCGATGAAATCGCCGAGTTGCCAACCAGCCTGCAAGCCAAGCTGCTGAGGGCGGTTCAAGAGAAGTCCATCGAAAGATTGGGCGGTAACGCTTCCATTCGGGTGGACTGCCGTCTGATCGCCGCAACTGCCCAAGACCTCGCTCAATCTGTGGCCATGGGGCGCTTTCGCGAGGATCTATACTACCGGCTGAATGTTGTCTCCATCCACCTCCCCCCGCTTCGCAGCCGGGCGGAAGATATCCCCCTGTTGGTTCAGCGCTTTTTAAGCAGATCCGAACGCCCCGTGAGTCTGCGTGAAGATGCGCTCGAGCTCATCATCTCCCACTCTTGGCCGGGCAATGTACGCGAATTGGAAAACGTAGTCACTCGGGCCATCGTCCTTGCCCCAGGCGGGGTGATCACCCCGGACTGCATTCAAATTTCCCGCCATTCGCCCACCCGGCAAGGCACTTTGGAATCCTCTTTGCCCCATCGCGACGGTTATTGGAATGTGATCCGCAGAGTGGAAGCGCAACTCGTGCGATCCGCGCTGCAGGAAGCATTAGGCAATAAAGCCGAGGCGGCACGAATTCTCGGAATACAGCGCCGATTGCTCTACGAAAAGATGGCGGAATTTGGCTTGAGTTGAATCTCCCGCTACGGGTGCGCGAAATGAAAGTACAGCCAGCCCCTACAGGGGCTACACCCAGCTTTCAGCATTTTGCCTACATCTACTCGAAGCTGTCGCTTCTACCTCGGACACCCTCCCGCTACTTGACCGCCGCTGTAAACTCCAGCACCTGCCCATCCGCAAGCAGCCGCTTCCGCAACTGCTCGTAAGGC
>JBKJSR010000148.1:0-3448 GCA_046594355.1 Bryobacter sp. | reverse complement strand
CGCAGTGCGCGCCTGAGGCCCCCGCCATCCCGACTACCGTCCCTGCCCAATACTCCAGCTTGAGATCGCTCTTTTCGAGCATCTCAAAGTAAGCGTCTTCACTGACCCCTTCGTGTTTTGCTGCGCCTGCCATCCCCTACATCATCCCTCAAGACTCCCACTGCAACAACTCCGGTTCAGCCCAGGCTTCCTCCAAAAATTAATTTCCCAAGGGAACATAACAATCGCCTTCTTCGTTCGTCATAGCAACAGAGAGAGACGGAGGGCGCTTCTGGATTCACCCTTTCCCTTGTATCAAACGGATTCAGAAGCGCCCTCTCGATATTTTCCAAACACGCTTCCTAGCGTGTCCGAAATTTCGCCTACTGTCGCCTGAGCGCGAGCCGCCGTCAAAATGCGCGGCATCAGATTTTCTCCACCCCGCGCCGCGACGTCCAATTCCTTTAAAGCCTCGCTCCACGCACTCATGCTCCGCGACGCCCGCAGTTCCCGCAAGCCCGCCACCTGTGCCGCTTCGATCTCAGCATCGATCTGAAACACCGGCATCGCCGCCTCCCCCTCCTGCTTGAACTGATTCACGCCAACTACAATCTTCTTGCCGCTCTCTACTTCCCGTTGGTACTCATAAGCCGCATTCTGAATCTCCCCCTGAATGTAGCCGCTCTCAATCGCCGCAATCGTCCCGCCCATCCCGTCGATCCTCACAAGATAAGCCTCCGCTTCAGCCTCAAGCCGATCCGTCAGCGCCTCAACATGAAACGAACCGCCCATTGGATCGGGCTCCGACGTGATGCCGGTCTCATAAGCCAGCACCTGTTGCGTCCGCAACGCAATCCGCGCCGCATCCGCAGTCGGCAATCCCAGCGCCTCATCCATGCCATTGGTGTGCAGGCTTTGTGTCCCACCCATCACCGCCGCCATCGCCTGCAACGCAACCCTTACGACATTCAACTCCGGCTGCTGCGCCGTGAGCGTAGACCCCGCCGTCTGCGTATGAAAACGCAGCAGCATCGAGCGCTTGTCTTTCGCGCCAAAGCGCTCCTTCATCAGCCGCGCATAAAGCCGTCGTGCCGCGCGAAACTTCGCGATCTCCTCAAAAAAATCATTGTGCGCATTGAAAAAAAAGCTGAGCCGGGGCGCAAAGCTGTCTACCTCGAGCCCCACCTTCACCGCCGCTTCAATGTAAGCGATCGCATTAGCCAAGGTAAACGCAATCTCCTGCGCCGCCGTCGAACCCGCCTCGCGAATATGATATCCGCTGATCGAGATCGTGTTCCAATCCGGCAACTCCCCGCTGGCCCAAGCAAAAATGTCCGTGATGATCCGCATCGCCGGCCGCACCGGATAAATGTAAGTTCCCCGGGCAATGTATTCCTTGAGGATGTCGTTCTGGATCGTCCCCGACAGCTTTTTCACCTTCGCGCCCTGCTTCTCGGCCACCAGCACGTACAGTGCCAGCAAGATCCCCGCCGTCGAGTTAATCGTCATCGAAGTCGTGATCTTGTCCAGCTCAATGCCGGCAAACAAGGCCTCCATATCGGCGATCGACGCGATCGATACTCCCACTCGTCCCACTTCACCCACTGCGAGCGCGTGGTCCGGATCCATTCCCATCTGCGTCGGCAAATCGAACGCCACCGACAATCCAGTCGTACCCTGGGACAACAAATAGCGATAGCGCCGGTTCGATTCTTCCGCCGACCCAAACCCCGCATACTGCCGCATCGTCCACAATCGCGTGCGGTACATCCCGGGGTAAATGCCGCGCGTATAGGGATAGTCCCCAGGTTGCGGCAACGGCGTCTTCATCTCAGGACTTTCCGATTTTCCGCGCCTTGAAAAAACTTTGCAATCCGTAATACGCCATCACTAAAAATGCAAACCCCATCAGCACCAGCCTCCCCAGGCTGTCGCTGTCGCCGTTGAATTGCCAGATGCCCCGCACCAGGCTTCCCAGAATCACAATGGCGAAGACGGCAAAAAAGAAGCCGATCAGCTCGTTCCACAAGATGTGGAGCGGCTTGATCACTCCCGGCATGAAGGCCTGTATGAAACGTTTCATTCGCTCGAAGTTTCATGCTAACAGAGCGAGCCGTCATCCGATAAGGGTGAATGGTATTCTGTGAACGGATAAGCGCATGGACGAGAACCTTAAAGACTTAATGCAAGAGCTCGGCAATGCCATAAACGAGTCTCTGTCGGACTCAGACCGGATTGCTGCCGCCATTGGCGACATCAAACGCTCGGGTTACGACGTTTTCCTTGTTTTGGAAGCGACGATCGGATTCAACAAACGGGAAGACGACCCCGGAGAACACTCAGCCATGCCTGAAAGCTTCGAAGCGACAGGCACGATGAGTTGGAACTCTCAGGACACCAAGTTCCTCAAGGCTCTTAAAATCTCACTCGACGAAGACCCCAGATAGCGGCCCAGTCATTTGACGGCGGCATGATGGTCGAAGCTGATGACCCGCGCCAGCTTCCAGACCCCAGCGCTGTTTTGCCAAAGATGAATAAACTTCGCCTCCCCGTCCGGCTCTATTTTCGCTTGCCCCGGATCAAGAAAGCGGTGAACGCCGATTTCGAGCGTACCGTAGCTCGCAATCGGATATACGAACAGCGTGCCCGGAACAAGTGCTCTGGTTACTTTGCCGCAAATGTTTTTTTGACGGCGTCATCAGTAGCTTGCATCGAGCGCATCAGGCCTCCGAGGTCGTGATAAAACTCCAAATCGTCCATCAGCAACGCCCCGAATATTTCGAGATCGCAGCGGTTATAAGCGTCGAGGAGTCGAGTGTCGAGCGCCTGTATGGTTTGAAAGAGCGCATTGGGAGCAGGCGCACTTTGTGCGTGAATGCTTGAGCGCGACTCGACAAGCAGAGCTGTGAGCAGCAGCACTTGCAGCAGGGCAAAGATCTTCTTCCTGCTGAATTCCTTTTGACGAAGTATTCGTATTGAGCATTGCGGAAGATCTGGCTCGATTGATCCCCGTCATCCGCGCTGCCCTCCTGGGCTGCGAACACCGTGTTAACAATTTCGTATATGCGACAGGCCCCTGCTTGACCAACTGTTGGATCCCTTTACCCAATGCCTGGATGCGGAGTCGGCTCAGCGGGTGAGTACGCTTACGGGAGACGAGCCGGCAGACTACGAGGCGCTGATCGACGCGACCGACTTCATCGCAACCCTCAAGCTCAAGGCTCAACGCAGGCTGACCTCGAACCTCCATCCGTGACCGTCGCCGGAACGCGAGATTTGGTTCGCAAGCGGGCCGGCAACCGCTGCGAGTACTGTCTTGCTTTTTGACCGAAGACTTTATAGTCGGCAAGCGCCCCTACTCAAGCTCCCGGTAAACCGCCGTCGTCATCCGCGCACTATTCTCCCAGCTAAACTGCTTCACCCGCGCCAGGCCCTGCACCGCCAATGCCTGCCGCTGCTCCGCATCCAC
>JBKJSR010000739.1:0-6832 GCA_046594355.1 Bryobacter sp. | reverse complement strand
GGGCGGCTCACCGGCGCGAAGGAAGGCTTCGAGATCGGGCTCGAGTGAAGGGAGCGTCGCGTCGAGTTTGTCGTAAAAGGGGAAGCCGCAAATCGTTGCGGGCTGAGGAAAGTCCGCTTGCTCTTTCATGAAATGCTTTGAGAACAAGATGAGGTTGCCGTAAGGAGACCGGTGTCTGAAGAGGCGGGGGACGGCGGAAGGCGGCAAGCCTTCTTTGGCGGCAAGCGCGTAGGCTTTGCTGAGTAGAAATCCATTGAGATGCTGCATGCCGCTGAAGATTAGCTTGAGAACAGAAGCCGGCAACAGGTGGAGAAAGGGCATTTGCGGCACAAGCGGCGGGTCGTAGATGGAGAGGATTGCGGCCGGCTGCAGTGTAGTGTTCAGGTAAGGTAGGCCGAGCTTTGCGGCGGCAAGAGGAAGACCGAAGGCACCAAGCGAACCGAGCAGGACGTCGGCTGAGCGGGCTTCTGCAAGTAGGATCCGGTAGGCTTCTTCGATCGCGGGGAGGAAGATCTCCTGAAGAACATAACGGGTGCCGTCGTAGGCGCTCATCACGCGGCGGCTAATTTCAAAGTCGGTTTCGAAGTCTGCCATGAGCGGAGGGATGGCGATAAAGCGGATGCCTTCGCTTTCAACTTTTTCGCGGTACATGGCGCTGCTGGCGAGCGTGACAGAGTGACCGCGCTGCTTGAGGCCAATGGCGATGGCGAGGTAAGGGTGGAGATCGCCAAAAGATCCGACGGCGGCGATCAGAACCTGCTTTGGCATTCGTGGACCACTCCCTGCCCGGTCATGACACGGCGGATCTCGGTGGTGGCTTCGCCTGCGATGTAGGCGGTATCGAAGTATTGGTCGCGCCAGGGAATCGCATCGGGGCTGCCGAATACGAAGAGGCAGTTGGTGCGGCCGAGCTCTTCGGCCAGTGCGCGGGCCCGGTCGATCTCATCGGGGTCTTCGGATACGCCGACGAGTTCGGTAGCGTTGAGCTTCGGCCAATCCGGAAGGATTGGGACGAGAAGGATTCTCTGGTTTTGCTGCACACCTCTATTTTGTGATGATAGTGGGGATGCTGAAAAGTGTGTTGCCGATATTCCTCGGAATTTGCGCGTTCGGACAAACGGATTACTCGAACCGGCGCGAGCAAGTTCAGAAGGCGTTGCCGGATGGAGTTGTCGTTCTGTTCGCTCTTGCAGTAGGGCCGGAGGCGCATGACCGCAACGGCTTTTTTCAGGAGGCGAACTTCTATTACCTGAGCGGCTGGAATGAGCCGAACGCAGCGATGGTGTTGTGCGCGGCTTGCCCTGAAGGGGAGCGGGAAGTGTTGTTTCTCCCGAAGCGGAATGCGCGCAAGGAAATCTTCGACGGACCGATGGTAACGGCTGTGGATACCGATGCGAAAGCGAAGACCGGCTTTGGGACGCTGATGCCTTACGAGAAGCTGGAGGCGCAGATTGCGAAGTCGCTGGAACATGCGGCGACCCTGTATACAGTGTTCGATGGAAATGAGGCGGAGCTGGGCAAGGTAGCTCCACTGAGGACCGTGAAGGACGCGCGGCTCACGATCACGCTGTTGCGGCTCAAGAAGAGCGCAGGCGAATTGAGTTTGCTGCAGAAGGCGATTGACGCGTCGATCGCCGCTCATTTTGCGAGTTGGCGGCAAGCCAAACCCGGGTTGTATGAGTATGAAGTGGCGGCGGCGATGCAGCAGAGCTACCTTGCGCTGGGCTGTCAACGGAATGCTTATCCGCCGATTGTCGGAAGTGGGCCGAACAGCGTAATTCTGCACTACAATACGAACCGGCGGCGGATGGATGCGGGTGAGGTTTTGTTGCTGGATGTGGGTGGGGAGTACTCGATGTATGCGGCGGATATCACGCGGACGATTCCGGTGGACGGAAAGTGGACGGCACGGCAGAAGCAAGTTTATGAACTGGTGCTGGGGGCGCAGAACGCAGCGATCGCGGCGGCGAAGCCGGGCGTGATGCTGAGCGAGTTGACGAACGTGGCGCGCGAGTATTTCAACAAGCAGGGGAAGGGTCCGGGTGACAAGCCTTGGGGGGATTATCTCTTGCACAAGATTAGCCATCACATTGGCCTCGATGTTCATGATCCCTTTGACCCGACGGTGCCGCTCGAAGAGGGCAATGTGATTACGATTGAGCCGGGGCTTTATCTTGCGGGTGAGAAGCTGGGAGTCCGGATCGAGGACATGATTCTGATTACGAAGGATGGGTCGAAGTTGTTGACTGCGGCGTTGCCCCGGGAGGCGAGCGAAGTGGAGCGGAGGATGAAGCGCTGAGCCTGAGGCACCGACAATTCGGGATGCTCGCGGGGCTGTTGTGCTTTTGCTTCGCAGTGGCAACTGTGTTTGGATGGTCGCGGGCGGCGGCTCAACTCGACGGGCAGGCTTATGACTGGATGTTTGCGGCGAGCCAGACGGTGGGGTGGCAGGCGAAGTCGGCGTTGCTGGCCATCGATGAGGCTAGCTTGATTGAGATGGGCGGGGCAAGGAATCTGCGGCAACGGCTGGCGGAAGTGTTGCCTCGAGTTTGTGCGGCGAAGCCGCTGGCGGTGGCGGTGGACTTGATGCTTTCGACGGCCGAAGATCCGAAGGTGGATGCGGCGCTGGCGGCGGCTTTCCGCAAGTGTCCGAGTGTGGTTTTGGGGACCGATATCGTTCGCAAGGACAGCAGATGGGAAGAGCCAATCGCGGAGTTTCGCAAGGTGGCGGGTGCGCTGGGACATGTACACGCGGACCCGGATCCGGTGAGCCGCCGGATTCCCCTGGAGAAGGCCGTGACGGAGAAGCGGTATTGGGCGCTGGCGCTTGAGGCATTCCGGCTATCGAAACAGGCGGGGCCGATTCTCGAAACTCCGGACGATCTGGAAGTCGGTTTGACGAAGATACCGGCAGGCCGCGCAACGGCGCGGAGTGTCTATATCAACTATGTGCCGACGGCGATTCCACAGGTGAGCCTGAAGGAAGTAAGCGGCACGCCAGTGGCGGCGATGCTGTTTAGCGGCAAGGTTGTGTTTGTCGGGTATACGGATCAGAGCGCGGCGCGCGACCGGTTGATGACGCCGATGGGGCAGTTGATGACCGGAGTTGAAATCCACGCGAATCTGTTTGAGACTTTGCAGCAGGGTGTGTTTTTGCGGGATGCGCCGGTGAGTCTGCCGGTGTTGCTGACGCTGGGGGCGGTGGTGGGGATGGGGTTGATCTTTGCGTTTTTGGGAGGATGGATTGCGTGGACTGCGGCGATCGGTTGGCTGGTTGTGATTCACCTGACGCCGCGATGGTTGTTTGCGAGCGAGGTCTTTATGGGGCCGACGATGTTGTTTACGGGGGCTTGGCTCGCGACGATTGTCGCGGCGAGCTTTCACCACTTTGTGATTCGCGGGCAGTGGAAAAAGAGTGAGGCAGATAAGAGCCGTTATCAGCAGGCGATCCATTTTGTGACGCACGAGATGAAGACGCCGCTGACGGCGATTCAGGGGTCGAGCGAGATCATGACCCGTTACAAGCTGGACGAGGCGAAGCAGAAGCAGTTTGCACAGATGATCCATGCGGAATCGAAGCGGCTGGGGAGCATGATCCAGACCTTTCTTGATGTGGAGCGGCTGGCTGAAGGCGAGATGGAATTGAAGCAGGAGCCGTTTGCCCTGAGTGGGGTGCTATTGGCTTCGCTTGAACGGGCGCGGGTACTGGCGGAGCGCAAGGAGATGACGATGAATGTCGGGGCGATCCCTGCCGGGCAACTGCGGGGAGATAAGGAGTTGCTTGAGTATGCGTTCTATAACTTGTTGAATAACGCGGTGAAGTATTCACCGGAGCGCACCGGAATCGAGTGTTTGTGTAGTTTGGAGGGTGGCAAAGTAAGAGTTGCGATCCGGGACCAGGGGATGGGCATGGATGCGGGTGACCTGAAGAGGATTTTTGATCGTTTTTACCGGTCGAAGCGCGCTGAAGAGAGCGGGATCAGCGGGACGGGGATCGGTTTGAGTATTGTCAACGAAATCGTAAAGCAGCATCAGGGACGTATCGATGTAGAGAGCGAAGTGGGTGCGGGCAGCGTATTTACCGTAGTTTTGCCTTTTACGCCGGGTGCTCAAGTAGACTTAGAAGCAGGCAATGCCAATCAGCGCACCATTATTACTCGTTGAAGACGATACGAGTGTCCGGAATACTCTAGCGACGTTTCTCGAACTTGAGGGTTACAAGGTGGAGGCGGTGTCGAGCACGCGTGCGGCCATGGAGAAGTTATTGGCTTCGTCTTATCCGATCGTGATCAGCGACATTTACCTTGATGAGCAGACTGGGTTGGATGTGCTGCGGGCGGCGAAGGAAGCGAGCAGCGAATGCCGCGTGATCCTGATGAGTGCGCGGGGCAGTATGGAGACGGTGATGGCGGCGACGCGCGGGGGGGCCTTTGAGTATCTCGCGAAGCCCTTTGAACTCGATGATTTGCTGAATGCGATTCAGAAGGCGGAAGCCGAAATCGAAGGGGCGGCGAAGCTCGACCGCGAGACGGATATCGACGATCTGCCGGAGTCGGAGATGATTGGCAGTTCGACGCGCATGATCGATATTTACAAGACCTTGAGCCAGGTGGCACCGACGGATGCGACGGTGCTGATCGCGGGCGAGACGGGGACGGGCAAGGAGCTGGTGGCTAGGCTGATCCATACGAATTCGAAGCGGCTGATTGGGCCGTTTGTCGCTGTGGATTGCGGGAGCATTGCGCCGTCGCTGCTGGAAGCGGAGCTGTTTGGAGCGATGAAGGGGAGTTACACGGGCGCGGATCGCGATCGTACGGGTGTGTTTGAGGCGGCCAATAAGGGTACGGTGTTCCTCGATGAAATTGGGGAGATCGATGCGGCGTTTCAGTTGAAACTGCTGCGTTTTTTGCAGGAGCGCGAGATCCGTCCGGTGGGTGCGAACCGGGCGAAGCAAGTGGACGTGCGAGTGGTGGCGGCGACGAACCGGGATTTGCAGAAGCTGGTGGAGGAAGGGAAGTTTCGCGAGGACTTGTGGTTCCGTCTGAATGTGGTGCGGATACAGTTGCCACCGTTGCGGGATCGGCGATCCGATATTCCCTTGCTGGCGCATTTTTTCCTGCGTAAGTACAACGAGAGTTACGACCTGAACGCCGTGTTGACGGAGAGCGGGCAGAAACTGTTGGAGGAGCAGGCTTGGCCGGGGAATGTGCGGCAATTACAGCATCTGGTGGAGCGGCTGGTGATTCTGGCTCCGGGTGGGCGCATTGACGCCGAGGCTGTGCTGGAGGCGTTGCGCGAGTCGGATGGCGAGGATCCGGCGGTGACGGAGAGTCTGAAGGATACGGAGCGCGAGCAGATTTTGAAGGTGCTTGAGGCGACGGGAAATAACAAGAGCCGGGCGGCGAAAATTTTGGGGATCGAACGCAAAACTTTGTACCGGAAGCTGGAGCGGATGGGTTTGATTTAGCGCTCTTCTTGACGGGCGAATGCGCAGGGCCTCGCCTGAAGACAGTGCGGGTGTCTGGATCAGGCGAGGCAGTGGTCGGGCCTTTCTTCGGGCAGATTTTCAAAGAGCGGTTGGCGGTTGAGCCGGGTTGTTTGGGTTCGTTTGGATTGGGGATCTAGTGAGGAGCGTCCGATGGCTTCGTTTTGGCGATCTGTTTCGCTTCTTCGGTTGTGGCTAGCAGAGCGAGCGCGATGAGGCCGGCGCTGGTTTTATAGAGGTCCTGGGAACGGAGGTCGGCGATGGGGAGGACTTTCGAGAAAGTTAGTTCTTTGCCGTAGGCGTAGATTTCGCCTTGCACCTCGAGAGCGGCGAAACGGTCACGCTGGAGTTTGCGGAGCTCGTTGAGTGCTTTGTCGGCACGGCGTTCCTGGAGGGCGCCGAGTTTGATGAAGCGTTCCATTTGGGAGAACCAAGTGGGGTGATCGGGTTCGTTTACCCAGCGGTCCTGGGCCTGGAGTTCAAGGGCTTGGGCGCGATTGACCTGGAAGGTGGCGAAGGCGTAACGGCGAAAGGTTTCTTCTTCGAGGGTACCTTCGGGGAGGCAGTCTGTGCGTAGTTTTTGGATGTGCTGCGCGAAGTTGTTTTGCGCTTCGGTGTCGGAAGCGAAGAGGGTGTTGGGGCTGGCGCTGAGGCCGTGACTTACCGAATTGCGGGAGGAGGCTGCGCGGCCTTCCGCCGAGGTGGGGCCCGTGGACTTTTGAGCGTTGGCGCGATTGGCTTCGATTTGTGCTGATGTCGACATGTGGATCGTTCCTTTGAATTTGAAATAGAAAAGCGCCCGCATGCCTTGCGGCTTGCGAGCGCGTTCCCGATTACAGAATGTAGCAGACGATCGAACGGCGCTTGATAGAGTGCCGTCGTAGGTTCTTTTATTTTCAATGGGTTATGGTGTCGAAATCATTTTAAAATATCTGTCACCGTGCTTTTGAGGAGGGATAAATTGGGGGTCGTCTCAGAAAGTCGGGCGCGGCGAAAGCCCGATCATAGAAGCCTCCGTTGCGTAAAACAGTCGCCAGTCCAAGCTTCCGCAGAATACATTATTGCGACGCCCCAGCTCCAACAAATCGAAGGGCAAGCGGATCGTTGCATAAGAGAACGTTTGGGCAACACATTCCAGATGGCAGCCCAGCGGTGGAAAACACTACACTACGCGGTTATGGCGAATTAACGCGGCTTCAACTTCCCAGAAGCCGACTTGGGGCCCGTGATGTGGGCCGTTCGTGGCCTTCAGGTTTGACAACTGCCTGGAAAAGTGGCTTCGCGCGTGGAAGCATGCCGCAGAAAAGCTCCCCCTGCTCGAACCGATGCCACGGATTTCCCGTAAGA
>JBKJSR010000693.1:0-4149 GCA_046594355.1 Bryobacter sp. | reverse complement strand
CTCAGTTTGCCTGGGCCATCCGATGGCATTGTCTTTCGTGTTCATTCAATGAGGCTGCCTACAGACTTGCCGTGATAGCGCAAACACTGGGCGGCATAGAGTTGCCGCCCACGGTCGGCTTGTGCTTTCGAATAGAGGCCATTGTAAACCGAGGACGCTGCGGCAATCGCCGTCAGCGCTCTATGACCTCAAACCAGATACTATTTCGCCGGAGACATGCCAACGTCGCTCATCCAGTCCTGGAGACGCAACACCCAAGTGGAGCGGATCACGGGCACGGCACCGGGCCGGTAACCGAATCCGTGCCCGCCACTGTTATAGATGTGCAGTTCGGTAGGCACGCCAGCTTTCTTCAAAGCGAGGTACAAATTTGGTATCGCCAGAGAAGGCCCGCGATCATTGTCTGCGCAAAGCATGAAGGTGGGGGGAGTGTCTTTGGTTACGACGACATTTTCCGCACGTATGCCGGGGTAGATCAGAATCTGATAGTCGGGTTTTGAAGACTGCCGCTCGATCGGATCGGCGGCGCTCGCCTGGCCCGCATCGTAGCGGGTCGAGGCCAAAACAGCTACTTCACCGCCGGCGGAAAATCCAATTACTCCGAGCTTGGCCGGATTCACGTTCCATTCTTGCGAGTGCGCACGAACAAGCCGCACGGCACGCTGGACGTCGGCGAAGGGATGCTCGTCGATTTTGTAGAGAGAGTCTGGTTCTCTAGCGAGCCGGTACTTCAACACAAACGCGGCCACGCCGATGCTGTTCAGCCATTCCGCGACATTGGTACCTTCTGTGTCGATGGATAAAAACCGGTGTCCGCCACCTGGGGCGATGATCATGGCTGCGCCGGTCGCCTTTTCTTTTGATGGAAGATAAATGGCCAAAGACGGATTGTGAATGCTGGAAACCTTGAGCGAATCGCCCGGCTTTGCGGGCACGGTGATCACTTCTTTCTTTCCGGCCAGGGCTTCCGATCCGGGGGCGCCATTGGGCCAAAGCGGCAATACATCGCCATTCCTGGCAGCAACGGCGCAAGTGGCAAGCAAGAATATCATCAGGATTGAATTTGTGAGCATGGGTTTTCTTTAAGCGAAGAGGAGCAACTTCTCCTGCGGCCCATCATATTATCAAGCTGCGGATGAAGATGATTTTCCGGGCCTGCGATGCAGGCGTTTCGCCTCCAGCGGCCCATATCGATGCTGTGCGGCCCTTACACTATAAGATTGAATCCTTTTGAGAAGTTTTTTGCATCGCCGCGCCAGGTGGTGACGCTTGGCTTGATGATCGGATCTTTCATGGGTTCGATGGAGGCAACCGTCGTTGCAACCGCGATGCCGACGATCGTGGGCGAGATGGGTGGCTTGAGCTTCTACGGGTGGTCGTTCTCGATCTACGTTCTTGCTTCAAGCGCCGGAATTCCGGTGGCCGGAAAGTTGAGCGACATCCTTGGCCGGCGCCTGGTTTATGCGTGGTCGATGGGATTGTTTCTGCTGGCGAGCCTGTTGTGCTCAGTGGCACCAAACATGCTCTGGCTGATTGTTTTCCGGGGATTGCAGGGTTTGGGAGCGGCGGGATTATTGCCGCTGGCGATGATGATGATCGGCGACATGTTCAGCTTTGAAGAACGAGCGAGAGTGCAGGGCCTTTTCAGTGCGGTGTGGGGCGTATCGAGCATCGCGGGGCCGTTGCTGGGCGGTTTTCTCGTCGATCGGATCGGGTGGCCGAGTGTCTTCTATATCAATGTGCCTTTCGGAATCCTGTCGGCGTGGTTCGTGTGGCACTGGTGGCGCGATCATCATGAGCTCAAGCAGGGCAAGCCGCACATCGACTATGCAGGCGCGATTCTGGTGTCGCTATCGGCGGTGACGTTGTTGCTGGGATTGGTCGATCTGAGCGTCTGGTATGGATGGGCGCTGATTGGGTTGTCGGCTGTTTTGGGATTTGTGTTGTGGAAAGTAGAGAAGGCGAGCCCAGACCCGGTATTGCCGCTGCGTTTGTTCCGGTGGCGTTTATTTACGGTCACGATCCTGCAGTCGCTGGCGATCGGCTGGGTTTTGAATGGGGTTACCGCGTATGTGCCGTTATTCGTGCAGAAAGTGCAGGGAAAGAGTGCGACCGAGGCGGGCGCAAGTCTGACACCCATGCTGCTGGCCTGGGTAACAGCGAGCGTGGTCTGTGCGCGGATTATGCTGCGGATCGGATATCGCGGTCCGGCAATTGGCGGGATGGTGGCAGTGATCGCCGGTGCCGTTTTGCTTGGACTGATGGAGGCGGGCTCGGGGAAGTTATTGCTGATCTCGAGCATGGTGCTGATGGGCGGCGGTTTCGGGTTCACCGTCCCGGCGATGCTGATCGCGGTACAAGTGATGGTTGAACGGCAACTGATGGGAACAGCTACGGCGACCATCCAGTTTGCCAGAAGTATCGGCGGCAGCATCGGAGTTGGAGTGATGGGGGCCTTCCTGAATTGGCGAATGGCGAGCGCCGGAATGGCGGGCGCGCTGGAGACCACTTTTCAGGTGGCCGGCGCGATGTCGGTGCTGGGCCTATTGTTCACTCTTGCGGCACCGGTAGTGAGCGCCGAAGAAATGAGCCAGAAGCGCTGATAGAATTGCGCCCATGAAGCGTCGTCATGCGTTGGGATTGCTCGCGGGCGGATTTGCCGCCGCAGCCGAAGAGTCGAGTTGCCGGATTGAGGCCATCGAGATCGTCGAATATCAGGGGACTCGCGAAGCCGAGCGGGGGATCAACGCCCAATATCAGGTGCAGCCCCTGCACATTTACGATGCCTATCGGCCCAAGGAATATCGGGATGCGCCCGTGGCGGAGAAAGGTTCGCAGAAGACCACTGCAATCTATTTGAAGCTCAAGGCGAGCGGCGGGGTGGAAGGTTTATATGGCCCAGTGGATCGTGAAGCCGCCATCGTGATCGACCTTCAGTTGCGGAGCTTTCTGATGGGCAAGGATGCGCTGGCGGGCGATGTGGCTTGGGATCAGATGTGGCGTCTCAACCGGCACGGACGGACCGGCATCTTTATGATGGCGATCAGCGCCGTGGACAATGCGTTGTGGGATTTGCGCGGGCGTTATTTCAAGACGCCGGTGTATCGATTGCTGGGTGGGCCGTCGCGGAAATCGGTCGAAGTCTATGGCAGTTGTCTCGGCTCGTCGCTTGAGCCGGCCAAGTTGGCGGCCCGCTCCAAGGAATTGTTCGCCCAGGGCTTTCGCAATCAGAAGTGGTTTCTCGCGGATGGCCCGGGACGGGGGGCGGAAGGATTTGCGAGGAATGTGAAAGTGATGCAGATCTTGCGTGAAAGTCTCGGTGCAGGGGCAGGCATCATGTTCGATGTCTTCAATGGCTGGGATCTGCCCTACGCTTTGCAGTGGTGCAAAGAAGTAGAGTCCTTGCGGCCGCGCTGGCTGGAGGAGCCATTCAGCAGCGAGAAGGTGGATTCCTATGCGCGGCTCACTGCCTCGACAAGCGTGCCAATTGCGACCGGAGAACATTTTTATGGGCGCTGGGAAGTGCATCGCTTTTTGAAGGCGGACGCAATCCGGGTGGTGCAGGCGGATCCGGAGTGGTGTGGGGGTGTCAGCGAGTTGAAGAAAATCTGCACGCTGGGGAGTGTCTACGATGTGCCGGTGATTCCGCATGGGCACAATTTGCATGCGGCATTGCACGTGGTGGCAAGCGAGCCGCCGACCACTTGCCCGTTGAGCGAATTTCTAGTACTCAAGATGGCATCGTACTATCATTTCGATCGTAATTCATTGATTCCAGTCGATGGACGTATTGAATTGAGTGAGCGTCCAGGCTTTGGAATGGAAGTGGCGAAAGAAAAAGTCGAAAAAGAGAAAATTTTATCTTGGAACATCTAACCCCCACTAGCCCCAATACTCGTCACCTAACGATCCTAATTGCCGCGCAAATATCGATGAGCGGCGAGGGTTCATAGCGGCGGCGCAGGGGGTAGCTACTCATTTTTCGCTTGACCCCGCGCTGATTGCGTCGGTTGCGGCTGGAGGCGGCGGGTTCGTCGAGGATTTCCTTCAGCACCGCCTGATGAAACTTCTTCCGGTCCTGAGGGGGAAATAGCGCCGAAGGTGGCGATCTTGCGGCGGACCACGCGCACGGCGTGGAGAAAAGATAAC
>JBKJSR010000492.1:0-4416 GCA_046594355.1 Bryobacter sp. | reverse complement strand
ACCAGCATCTTTGAAGCCAACAAAGAACTCTGGAACCTTCACGAGCTCATTGCACATCGGCTCTTTCAGATCCTGATCGGAGCCCACAAGGGCCGTACTTTCTCCATATAATCCCATTCGCTATTCGCGAATAGCGAATTTTCATGTTACGATTGATTCATGATCAAGCCTCAGGATCTAGTCCTCTCCACCCTCTTCGCCGCTTATCCCAACCAGGCTTGGCCGTACGCAAAACTTGCGGCCAAGCTCCACCTCTCCGTCTCCGAATCCCACGCTTCGGTACAGCGCTGTCTGGCCGCAGGCTTCCTTTACAAATCCGAGGGCAAAATCCGGCTCAACCCCATCGTTTATTCCCGCTTCATCGAGCACGGCCTCCCCTTTGTCTGGCCCATCGGGATCGGCCCTGTGCGCAATGGCCTTTATGCCGCCTACTCCGCCCCGGCACTACAGAAAATCTTCGCTCCCTCGGACCGTCCCGAAAACAACCTCCTCTGGCCGCTCGACAATGGCCCCGACTACGCCTCCTCGATCGAACCCATCCATCCCTCGATCCCAAAAATCAGCGCCGAAGATCCGCTCCTCTACGCCTGGTTCGCCTGGATGGAAGTCTTCCGCCTCCGCCGTCCCCGCTTGATCCACGAAGGCCGCCGCTGGATCGAGGCGGCTCTCGATATCGAGCAAGCCGCATGAGGAAGGATCTTTCCTTCCTCACCAGCGCCATCCCTCAGCTTCAACCGTTGCTTGAAGAAGTCCTCTTCATTGGTGGAGCCATCGTTCCCCTATACATCACCGATCCTTCCATTCTGTATGTCCGCCCCACCCTGGATATCGACATTCTCACTGCCGCCACCACCTACACCGCTTACCAGGCGACGGTAGGCAAACTCCTCGCCCTCGGCTTCTCCCACGACATCTCGGGTCCTATCTGCCGCTTCGTCAAAGCGCAACTCATCGTCGACCTCATGAGCGCAGACGAAGCTGTCCTCGGCTTCTCCAACCGCTGGTACCGGCAAGCCCTCGCGACATCCCAACTCTTCCTTCTTCCCAACGGTCTCGGCATCCGCATCCCCACCGCGCCTCTCATGCTCGCCACCAAACTCGATGCCTACGACTCCCGGGGCAAATCCGATCCCGCCATCAGCAAAGACCTTGACGACATCGTCTCCCTGATCGACGGTCGCGCCGAACTGGGCGAAGAGATCAGGCAATCCGATGCCGACCTCCAAAACTTCATCGCTACCTCTCTCGACGAAATCGTCCACCACAAGATCGTCCGCCACATTCTCCCCGGCCTCTTCCTCGGCCCAGACGCCGCTTCCCGCCACGACCGCTTCCACCAGCGTGTTTCCTCAATGAACATCAAATAATCTAATGGCCTATTGACGCCCGCCCGCTTCATCCCATAAGATCTCCGCTAACGGGGTGAATTATGATAGCTGCACATCAGCGCCAACGGGGGCGCGTGGTCGTGTTGACGGCATTCGTATGTCTGTTTTGCACACTGCCTTATTGGCGGGCGCTATTGCTGCCTTCCATCTCCGACACCTACATCCAGGTCTGGCTCGGACGCCACTATGGACCCATCTCCCAATTGCCCGAGCTCGCCGCCGACGCTCTTTACCGCTGCCGTGCCACCTCCATCTGGCTCACCGCCATCACGGATTCGATCTTCGGCTTCAGCCAACCGATTCTCCACATCGAGAGTCTCCTGCTTCACCTCCTCAACGTCTGCCTGATCGCCGCCCTTGGACGCTGGCCGCGTATCGGCTTCCAAATCTCGATTCCCGCCGCTCTCCTCTGGGGTCTCTATGAACGCCACCATGAAGCCGTCATCTGGTACGCCGCGCTCCCCGAGC
This sequence comes from Bryobacter sp., assembly GCA_046594355.1. Classification (GTDB taxonomy): domain Bacteria; phylum Acidobacteriota; class Terriglobia; order Bryobacterales; family Bryobacteraceae; genus Bryobacter. Next base: position 2,560 of record JBKJSR010000492.1, on the reverse strand, counting down.
AACTCGTTTTCTTCTTCGTGCTCCTCACGGTGGTCCTCTGGCTCGAATGGTGGCAAAACGGCAAAGCCCTCTTCTACTGGGCATCCCTCGCTTCCTTTCTCCTGGCCCTCCTCAGCAAAGAAAGCGCTGTCGCCGCTTGCGCCCTCATCGCCCTTCCCCTCATCTTTGAACCTCATCGTTACCGCCAACTCCTGCGCGCCGCCTGGCCCTTCTTCTTCCTCTCCCTCACCTACTTTGCCTTTAACGTGATCGACCGTTCCAGCAACCTCCACTGGAACGACGGCACCTTCCGCCTTGGCTGGCACTTCCTGCCTGTCCTCTTTAATTCCACCGCACGCCTCTTCTCCTTCTGGGGACTGGCCGCGATTGCACTGCTTGCCTACAATCGCAAGATCGTCGAGTGGCGCATCGTATTCTTCGCCCTCGCATGGATTCCGGTCTGCCTCGCTCCCTACGCTTTTATCGCCTACATGCCCCGTGTCCCCAGCCGCCACGTCTACCTCGCCAGCCTTGGCGTCGCCCTCCTGATTTCTGTCGCCGTCCAACCGCTCCTGCACCGCCGCAAAACAATCCTTGCCCTCCTCGCCCTCTACCTCGTCTCGAACACATCCTACATCTGGTTCTACAAGCACAACCAGTTTATGGAACGCGCCAACGTTACCGAACACCTCATTCGCGACGCTAAACTCCTCAGCACCGCCACTCACCCGCATGCTCTGCAAGTCTCCTGCTTTCCGCTCGCTCCCGAAATTGCCGTCCTCGCACTCAGCCACCACCTCGGTCTCGCGGAATCGAGCATCAGTGTCGACAAAACGGTCAGCCCAACTTGCGTGGAACCACAAGTCCATCTCGTTACGGATTAGCTATCATAATCGATAGCCAAGGGGCGCCCCGCCCGGTTGACACCGACTGGGGCTGAGACACTCGAACACTAAAAGGCAGAGAGTCCCTTCGAACCTGATCCGGGTCATTCCGGCGTAGGAATTGGCGTAAAGCTCTGTCCAACGTCCGCCCGGGTCTCCAGTCAAGGAGCATCCGCATGTCGACCACACTTACTACTTTCAGCTACCCCAACTCGAAGAAGATTCATCTCTCCGGCCTCGAGCACCCCACCCTAAGAATCGCCATGCGCGAGGTCTCGTTACACGATTCGGCCAAAGAAGCCCCCCTCAAGATCTACGACACTTCCGGCCCCTGGTCCGATCCCGACTACGACACCAACAACCCTCTCCCCAAGCTGCGTGAAGCCTGGATCCAAGGCCGCCAGCCCATCAACGGCGCTGTCACTCAGCTCGCCTACGCGAAGGCCGGTATCATCACCCAGGAGATGGAATACATTGCCATCCGCGAATCGCATGGCCGTCCCAATTCCATCACCCCTGAATTTGTCCGTTCGGAAGTCGCCGCAGGCCGCGCCATCATTCCGGCCAACATCCACCACCCTGAGTCGGAACCGATGATCATTGGCCGCAACTTCCTGACCAAGATCAACTCGAACATCGGCAATTCCATCGTTACCTCTTCGATCGATGAAGAAGTCGAAAAGCTCCTCTGGTCCATCCGCTGGGGTGCCGACACCGTCATGGATCTTTCGACTGGCGAGCAAATCCACGAAACCCGCGAAGCCATCATGCGCCGCTCCCCCGTGCCCATCGGCACAGTTCCCATCTACCAGGCCCTCGAAAAGGTCAACGGACGCGCCGAGAATCTCACCTACGAGATCTACCGTCAAACCCTCGTCGAACAATGCGAACAGGGCGTCGACTACTTCACCATCCACGCCGGCGTCCGCCTCAAGTACATCCAGCTCACCGCGAAACGAACTACCGGTATAGTCTCTCGTGGCGGCGCGATCATGGCCAAGTGGTGCCTCACCCACCATCAGGAAAACTTCCTCTACACGAACTTCGACGATATCTGCGACTTGCTGCGTAAGTACGACGTCTCCTTCTCGCTTGGTGATGGTCTCCGCCCAGGATCCATCGCCGACGCAAACGACGCCGCCCAGTTCGCCGAACTCGAAACCCTTGGCGAACTCACCCACAAAGCACTCGCCCGCGATTGCCAGGTCATGATTGAAGGCCCAGGCCACGTCCCCATGCACAAGATCAAGATCAACGTCGAGAAACAACGAGAACTTTGTAACGACGCTCCTTTCTATACACTCGGTCCACTTACTACAGACATTGCCCCTGGTTACGACCACATCACTTCCGCCATCGGCGCGGCGATGATCGGCTGGTACGGCACCGCCATGCTCTGCTATGTCACGCCTAAGGAACACCTCGGTCTCCCCAACCGCGAAGACGTCAAACAAGGCGTCATCGCTTACAAGATCGCCGCCCACGCCGCAGACCTTGCCAAGGGCCACCCCGCCGCACAGCTTCGCGACGACGCCCTCTCCCGCGCCCGTTATACCTTCCGCTGGGAAGATCAGTTCAACCTGTCTCTCGACCCGGAAACCGCCAAGGCCTATCATGACGAAACGCTGCCCGCCGACGGTGCCAAATCTGCCCACTTCTGTTCCATGTGCGGACCCAAGTTCTGCTCGATGGAGCTC
>JBKJSR010000117.1:0-5579 GCA_046594355.1 Bryobacter sp. | reverse complement strand
CCGGCCCCCAGTCGGGACGGTTGGTATACAGATAGTGGATGCAGACGGCGAGGTAGTGGTTAGGCGGCAGCAGGCCAACCGATTTGGTGACGATCCCGTGGCGGTCGTGATCGGTATCGCAGGCGAAGGCGACCTCGAAGCGATCCTTGAGCGAGATCAATCCTTGCATCGTGTAAGCGGAGGATGGGTCCATGCGGATTTTGCCATCCCAGTCGAGGGTCATAAAGCGGAAGGTAGGGTCCACCTTGTCGTTGACGACAGTGAGATTTAGCTTGTAAAGGTCGGCGATGGGTGCCCAATAGTGGACTCCCGCGCCGCCCAGGGGATCGGCACCAAGTGTGATGCCCGAACTGCGGATGAGGTCCAGGTCGAGGACGCTAGCGAGGTCGTTCACATAGTTGTTGAGGTAGTCGTGCAGGTGGGTTGTGGATGCCATGAGCGCCCGTTCGAAAGGAATGCGCTTGAGCCCTCGCAGGCCTTCGCTCAGGATTTCATTGGCCTTCGCTTCAATCCACGAAGTTGCCTCGCTGGGCGCGGGGCCACCGCTGGGAGGATTGTACTTGAAGCCGCCATCTTCGGGAGGGTTGTGGGAAGGCGTGATGACGATGCCGTCGGCAAGGCCGGTATGGCGGCCGTCGTTGTAGGTGAGAATGGCGTGGGAGACGGCCGGAGTGGGCGTGTAGGGCGTGCCTGCGGAGACCATCACTTCAACGTCATTGGCCGCAAGCACTTCGAGCGCGCTGCGGTAGGCAGGGGCCGATAGCAGATGCGTGTCGATGCCTAGAAAGAGTGGCCCGCCGGTGGATTGCGTCTTGCGGTAGAGGCAGATTGCTTGGGTTGTCGCGAGGATGTGATCTTCGTTGAATGTGGTGTGGAGAGAAGAACCACGATGCCCCGAGGTGCCAAAGCTGACGCGCTGCGCGGGGATGGACGGGTCGGGGTGAAGCGCATAATAGGCGGCCTCTAGCGCGGCCAGATCGACGAGGTTGGTGGGTGGGGTGCCAGCGGCAGGGTGGACGCTCATGGGTGTCCTTCTATTTTTCCACGACGAGGCAGGAACGTCGGCGGCTAATCGGGTTCAGTCAGTTTCAGGATCTGGTTGACCTTCACTTTTTCGACGATCTGCTTCTTGCCCGAGGGCCAGAGGATTTCGACTTTGCCGACTTCCGTGCTTTGGCCGAGGCCGAAGTGGACGGGGGTATGGACGGAGGAGGCGTAGCTGACGCTGGTGGTCATACTGTTGGTTTGCGTGGCAATGCGGATGGTGGCACCGATGGCATCCCGATTGGATTTGGTGCCGGCGAGTTGGATGTCGAGGTAGTTGTTTTTGTTCGGAGTGATGTTGCGCCAGATCTCGACGGTATCGCCGAGAGAGGTGACGACGATGTCGATCTTTCCGTCGCCGTCGAAGTCGGCAAAGGCCGCGCCGCGGTGGGCTTTGATGGAGACTTCGAGGCCGGACTGGGTAGCTTCGAACTTGCCGCTGCCGGTGTTGCGAAAGACCGTGTTCGCCTGCTTGTAAGTAGCGGCTTCGAACTTCTCCGCGATGTCGTTGACATGCGAGTTGGCAGTGAACAGGTCTTTGTTGCCGTCGTTGTCGAAGTCGATGAGGCCAACACCCCAGCCGGCATAAGCATTCGAGAGGCGCCCCATTTGCGAGGCCTGGGTCTGGTCGCTAAAAGTACCCGCACCCTGATTACGAAATACCGGAAAGGTCTCGCCATTGAGAGCCGTGACCACCAGGTCCGGCTTGCCGTCGTTGTCGTAATCGCGGAAGTCGGCCCCCATGCTGGCAACGGGTTTGCCGCTATCCAGCAGCGCCACGCCTGACAGCAAAGCCGTCTCTTCAAACTTGCCTCCACCAAGATTGTGGAAGAGGAAATTGGGCAAGCCATCGTTGGTGACAAAAGCATCGGGGCGGCCATCGGCATCATAGTCGGCGAAAGCGATCGACATGCCTCGCCCGACGGTTGCCCCAATGCCGGACGATGCTGAGACATCTTCAAATGTGCCATTGCCTTTGTTGCGATAGAGCTGATTCGGGCGGGGTTCAAAATAGCGCGGGTGGCAATAGACGCGCAGACTGCGCGCCGCATCGCCGCAGAAGCGTGGCTTGTCAAGATCGATGCGGCCGTAATTGGTAACGAGGAGATCGAGCTTGCCATCGCCGTCGAAGTCGAACCAGCCGGCGGCCACACTCCATTCATTGCTTTTGATGGTCGATTGCAGCGTGATATTTTCAAAACGTCCATTGCCCAGATTGCGATAGAGCATGTTGCGATAAAGGCCGGCGACGAAGAGATCGACATTGCCATCATTGTCGAAGTCACCTGCGGCGGCACCCATGGAATAACCTTCGCCCGCAAGGCCCGCTTCGGCTGTGACATCGGTAAATTTCCAATTGCCATCATTACGAAAGAGGCGGTTGTGGAACTTGGGAGAATCCTTCTTGAGCGAGGGCAGGGAAGCGCCGTTGGTGAAGAAGAGATCGGGTCGGCCATCGCGGTTGTAATCAAAAACTGCGATCCCGCCAGGCATGGTTTCGATCATGTTCTTTTGCGCTGTGGGGCTGTTCTCCAAAACAAAAGCCGGAGCCGATGGCGCGGGACTGAAGCGGATCTGGGCGGTGAGAAGCAGTAGCAGTGGAAGCATCGTGATTTTATTGCGGCGGAGTGATTTTCAATTCTTCATCGAGAACCTGATCCTGCTTGCGCGACCGGGCCTGGATCTCCTGATATTTAGCCATCGCAGTTTTGGCCGCTTCCGCCTGTCCGCTCGATTGATAGGCGCGGGCCAACTGGAAGTGCAGGCTGCCATCGGTATCGAGAGGCAAGGCTGCTGTTACGTGGGGTAAAGCTTCCGCGGCTTTACCGGATTGCAACAACGCGCGGGCAAGCGATGCCTGGGCTGGAAGCATGCGAGGATCCTGTTTGACAGCTTTCTTGAGAAAGGGAATTGCCTGCCCGGAGAGTTGTTGTGCCAAAAACAAATCACCCTGCAAATGATTCAGGTCCGGCGCATTGGGTTCACGGGCAAGCAGGATATCGGTGAGCTTCTGGGCCTCGGCATATTGTTTCGCATTCATCCAGGCGGCGGCGAGTTCGCGCTCAAATTCCGGATGGTTGGGTGCGAGCCGAAGAGCATTTTGCCAGGCCGTGGCGGCCTCCGCATGGCGTCCCAATTCACGTTGTGTTTCGGCAACGAGCCGTGCGCTCTCGGCAGATTCCGGAAGAGCATTCAATTTGGCGAAGGCATCGGCGGCGAGGGCGTTGTAAGACTGCACGCGCCAATACAGATTCTCAGCCGTGTTGCGAGTTCGCGAGAGACGGATTGCCGGCTGGTAACGGCCTGTGGCGAATTCGCATTCCGGTGTCTTGACCGCGCAATTCAGCTTCGGCAATCTGGCTTCGGCGGCCTCCTCATGCAGTGCCCATTCCGGGTGATCGTCCTTGCGATAAATCGCAGCGAGTGAGGTGCGCAGCCCACGCAGATTTGGCGATTGTGCGAGTGCCTTGCGATAAAAGAAAAAAGCGGCTCTACTCTGACTGGTCTTCGAACGGGAGTCTGCGAGCACGGCGAAGAAGGGGCCGGATTCAGGAAAGCTCTTTTCCAGTTGCGCAAAGGCGTCGAAGGCAAGGCCCTCGTAAGTGCGGCCGAGTTCATACCAGATTGCCGATTGTCGTGGATCAATTTGAGAGAGCTTTTCGAGATGAGGGAGTGCGCGTTGTGGCTGGCCGGAGCTAGTAGCTGCGTCTACCAGCATCCGACGCGCCTCGGCGTGATTCGGGTCGATTGCCGCGAACTTTTCGAGCGGTGCAAGTGCTTTGGCGGGCTGCCCCGTGCGAAGGTAGGAAGCAGCTAGAAACAGCAATGCTGGAGGGATAGTGGGATTGAGCTTGAGAGCAAGTTCGAGAGGTGGGATTGCTTTGCCATCCTCGCCGGCCATGTGCAGCGCCATGCCTTGATTCAGGAGCAGGCCGGGATTGCCTGGCATCGCTTTAACGAGCTCACCATACAGGATGGCGGCTTCGGAAAAGCGGTTAGCTTCGAGCAGCGACTTCGCACGAGCCGCCTTTTCCGCCGCCGCATTGGGTTGCGCGAAAAGCGTAAGGGCAGCCAGGAGCAACATGAAGCAAAAGCGCATACCTCTATGTTGTCAAAAGATCCACGCCAAAGAAAAAAGGCGGCCCGCCGAAGCGGACCGCCCTCGTTCTGTTCGAGCTTGCGACTAGAACTGGAAGCGCAAGCCAAAACGGATTTGACGTTCGTCGGAAGCGCCCAGAACCCGCAAGAAGTTGGGGTTCGTAACGTCGGTCGAAGCGAAACCAGTGGACAGGCGGCTGTTGGTGAGGTTGTAAGCTTCCCCGCGGAAATTCACCGAGAGCCGTTCTCCGATTTGGATGTTCTTCGACAGGATGAGGTCGTGGCGAAGCACACCAGGGTTGCGCATGCTGTTGCGGCCGAAGCTGCCGAAACGGCCAGCTTCGCCGGGGTTGAGGATTACGCGCGAAAACGCGCTCGTGTCGTAGAAGGTCTTGTCGGAGCCAATCCCTTCCGGACGTCCGATGTCTGCTTTGACCTGATCGGCGGTTTGCATGTTGCCGGGCATGTTGAGAGTGCCGCCGGGCGAGCCCGGAGTGAACGGCGTGCCGGTAAAGGCTGCCGTGATCCCGCTGAGGCTCCAGCCACCAACTACGTGATTGATGGGACCGGAACTTGCCCAACGCTGACCTTTGCCAAGTGGGAGTTCGTAGACCCAGCCCAACTGGAAGACGTGGTTGCGGTCATATCCGGCAGGCGCAATGTTGCGGTTGAAGACCGGAGTCCAGTTATAGGAAACGCCTGCCCAACCTTCGTCGTCGGTCGCATTGATGGCCTTGGACCAAGTGTAGGCACCTTGTACGGTGAGACCCTTCGCCTGACGGCGGATGGCAGTCTGCAGCGAGTGGTAGCGCGAACTCAGGTAGCCATCCCACATCAGGGTGCTGATATTACGACCAAAGCGTGAAGAATAAGGACGACCGGCATTTCCGCCCCCGATCACCAGGCCGGCGTTGATGTCGCGATCGGCCATCAAGTGGACACTTTGAGTGCCAACATAGGCGACGCTCGTGAGGAAGTCCCCAGGAAGCCTGCGCTCGATGGTGAAGTTCCAACTCTGCGTGTAGCCACGAGTGATCTGGCCCGAAACAGGGCTGCGCATGTCTGCCACGTTGGGCAACGGAACTGCGCCGGTGCTAAGGTCGGGACCGGTGACAGGCGGGATACCGAGGGCGAGCGAACGCGGCGAAGCAGTATTCTCATCCGGAGAGAGGAACGCGAAGTTAATCGTCAACGGATAGAAGCCACGAAGCGGACGCGACCAAGGGAGAGGACTGTAGTTGATGCCATAGCCGGTGCGAATAACAGTCTTTTCGTCCAAGCGATACGCAATGCCGATACGGGGGGCAAAATTCAGCTTACCGACCGTGAAGCCATTGTTGCGTGGCACATTGCCGCGACCGCCTAAGAAAACCGTGTTGGTTTCGGGGTCGAGACGTTCGATACCCTTGCCATGGGAGCGGCCCATCAGCGGATAG
>JBKJSR010000658.1:0-3838 GCA_046594355.1 Bryobacter sp. | reverse complement strand
GGCTGCTGTTCCCCTCGGGCCTTAGCCCTTGCTTTCTCAGCTTGCGCCTTAGCCCTGGCTTCCTCAGCTTGCGCCTTAGCCCTTACTTCCTCAGCTTGGACCTTAGCCCTGGCTTTCTCAGCTTGGACTACCTTAGCCCTTGCTTCCTCAGCTTGCGCCTTCGCCCTTGCTTCCTCAGCTTGGAGCTTAGCCCTTGCTTCGTCGGCCAGCTGTTGCTGCTGTTGTCTCTCAGCAGCCCGGCGTTCGGAAAGGGTTGGACCAAACCAGCCGCGGCGGGCACCAGCGCGATCACGCGCAAAATTGGCGCACATAGCGGAAACCCGGGTACGCCGCTCGTCAGTCTGCCGGACCAAATCGGCTTGCAAGGTCACCCTCACATGGCGCCAAGCTCCGATTTCCCCTCGCAATCGCATCATCGATTCTGTTAATATACCCACGTTTATCCTCGCTTCCCAAGAGTCGCCCGACGCACCTGCATTTTAGCTTCGCACCGGACGCCCAAAACCAACCCCATCAGCCACGACCCCGTTCAAAGACCTGCTCGACCGAAGGGCGCGGCACAACCTTTACGAATTTGACCGAGCTGACGTTGCCCTCTTGGGTCTTGATCTCCAGGATCGCGCTACAGGCGAAGCACTTGACTTGGCCTTCGTAGTCGTCATAGGCATCGGTGAGATCCACTTTATGCCCGCAAGAAAGACAGTTGATTTTCATTTTTCTCCACTCTATCCCATACCGAGTCCGGTAGGCAATGACGCTGAGTTACCCGCCTACCCGAAGCGAGTAGTCTTGGCAATTCAGCATCTACTTCCGCCTCTCACAATCCATTTCCAGCGCCGCCCATGACCCAGCCTCGACCGCGGCATTTCAAACACGGAATCGCCGACGCTGAGAAGTCGTCTCCCGTACCCTGGCACTCCAGACACGCCACCGTAGCGCCAACTGGCAAAGGAACAAGACCTTTCCCGCCGCAAGTGGTGCAGGTGAGACTCTTAACAGCCCCGGTGCCCCGGCAATGCGCACAGCGCGCCTGCGGTCCCCGCACCTGCACGATGCCTTCCCCTTTACAAACACAACAGGTGGAAAGCCAGGACATAATGCCAAACGGATCAGTTCCCGTGCCGTTGCAAAAGGCGCAGGAAACTACCAAAGTTTCGGCCACAGAACACATTTCTGTCCTCCCTTTCAGGTGACTCCCGTTCGGGAGGCCCGCGCAGCGAACATGCCGCGCGGGTGCTGGATCGGCTACTGCTGTCAGGCCAATTGCTCCCGCCTGCTAGAACTTCGGTCCATACCGAATTATTGAGCTTAGCTTTTGCCGGCCCAGGCTCTGCGGGCACCAGCCAGATCATTTCTCGTACTTTGCAGATGCGCGCCAACTGATCGTTTCAGATTGTTCAGAAAAACCAAACGCACATTCTTTGTTCGCTCCGCCATCATCGTGCGAGCATGGCTAAAGTGGGAGCAAAGCTGAGCAATAGCCTTTTCCCGCGACTTGGTGTCGTTCTGTAAGTCGTTCATCAAACTGCCCCGGACTCTACGCATCGCGAGGATTTCACCACGCAAGCGGATCATATCTTCAGTCATCATTCCTGCTTCTCCTTTTTTCTTATGTTTCCATTGGAGTTACCCATGCCGGGCAAACGCACAGTGTGAGCCCTTGCCGGCATGGGAATCTTGTCAGAACCAGCTTTTAGGCTGGCGCTGCGGCACTGGCGGTCAGGCCGATGGCTTCGGCGTACTTCAGGTACGTCTCCACCGAGGCGATCACAATGCGGGCTTCGATCGAAAGCAGTTCGATGCCGACTAGCGATACTTTGACCCAGGCATCGATTACGATACCTTTATCAAGAATGCGGTCGACAACTTCTGCCAAGCTCGATGAATCCGTAGATTTTTGCACTTTTGCCATTTTTTGTTCTCCTTAGTCAATTGGGGTGTTCTCATACTGCTGAGATTGGGCCTCTCGCCCTATTAGGCCCGATAATATAGTGAGCACGTGTATGGCCAAAATTTCCTGCTACTTTTATCTCATCTAACTACCTGATTCCATTAAGAACAAGCGGGCGAGAACCGAAGCTGAAGGTTCCATTATGGAATCGGAGCCATGGATTGAATCCCACAGAATCAGCCAAAAGACGCCGCAAAGTTGTACGGCGGCCAGGGACCACTTAACAACAATTTCGTACCGCCGGGAGGACAGATTTGCCGAGCTTTATCCCGAAAGCGCTCCACGTCGTTTTTCGGAGTCAGAAAGTACAGCGAGAGGAGGCGTCCCTGGTCAGCCGGCGCGATTTCTCTCTGCTCCTTGCTGTAGCAGCCGGAGAGCAGGTCGGCAATCTGATCGGCCAGTTGAGCCTCCTCCGGAGTGAGGCTGTTTCCAGAACTGTAGCGATTTCGCAGGGAGGCCAGGTATGCGGCACCAGCAGACAACGGAGACGCGGGGAGAAACCCAGGGCGGGCTGAACACAAGACGCGGATTCCCATCTCAGTCATGCCGCGAAGTCGGCCTAAGAGCGCCTCGTACTCTTGCCTGTGGTCCTCCAACAAGCGGATGATCGCAGACTCGCTTTCCATCAGGCAGCCGTATCGCAGGGGAATGACGTCGTGTCTGGCATGGATCGCCTCAACTACTCTCTCGTAAGCCAGTAGGGAGGAAACACTAGGCGCCGAACTTGTCTCTTCCACCCGCGAAACCACGGCCGCCAAGCCGTGAGCCGCCACGACACATATTCCCGGCCCTGGAGGAGGCTCGTCCAAATCTTGCTGGACGATGCAGTAAAGAAGGTACTTCATGCCTTCGCGCCACCGGAAAGATCCGGAGCAAAACTATAGGGCGGCCACGGACCGGTCAGCGTTAGCATCAAGCCGGGAAACCCTTCCTCCGCATTGAAGCGGTCCCGCCGCACCCGGAAATCCTCGAGCGCTGCCGGCGAGAGGAGGAAGGCCCAGTTCAATACGACCTCGGCGTCCGTTCCCGCAGCAATTGACCCCAGTAACTTGCGCTCCCGGAAACCGCCAGCCTGCGCTCCCAGTGCCGCCGCCGCCCGCCGGCAGAACTCTTTCAACCGAAGTTTGAGGTCCCGTTCCAACTGGGCCTTGATGCGCTTCTCCTGGAAATATCGCGCTCCAGGGGAAGTGACCAGCCCTAGCTCTTCCGCCGCTGGCTGACCTGACGAGCCCAGCCTTTTCAGTGCGTCGGCGCGATTCAGCAGCCCCTTGACAGCCCACTCCTGTTTGTCGCCGAGCTGAGCGAAGAATCCGGTGATGGCCTCCCGGTGTTCGAGAACAGACTGCGTCAAGCTGTCAACAGAAGTGAACAGGGTCGCGAAACGTGCCGGCAGCACTGGCACCTGGCTCATGACTTCCTCGATTACCGCTTCATGGCTGCAGACCCGCGGCCCCAACCAAGCCAAGTCCTGTAGGCACGCTTCCGCTGATTCGCCGCAGAACTCTCCCAACTCTACTTCACTGAAGATTGCGCCAATTTCCCCGCAAGCGCGCACAGAGACAGGACGTTCCCCATCCACCCCGATCGCGGAACACTGGACGCCGCATGCGGAAGGCGTAAGGCAATACAAATAATAGGCAATCCCGCTGTTGCTCATTCCCCGCTACCTGGCTTCTTCGAGGGCCGTTCGCAGGTCGTCAGGCCCAATTATCACCTGCACTTCTTCCGCCGACCCTCCGATCCTGCTTGCCACCGCGCGCCGCACCGCGCGCAGGGCTGCCTTCGTGCATACGCCTTGGATGTCGGCGCCGCTGAAACCATCCGTGCCTGCGGCGAGGTCGCTGGCGCTGATTCCCGGTGCCAGCGGCTTGTTCCGCAGGTGCACCT
>JBKJSR010000229.1:0-3690 GCA_046594355.1 Bryobacter sp. | reverse complement strand
TCATTCCCATTCCCATTCCGCCTCGATTGTAGGGCAGGTTCAAGAGGCGATAGGTGCCTGTGTCGCGTTGCCCTTGCACGAGAACATCCACTCTTTCGCCTGGGCTGAGAAGAATCTCCTCGACGGCAACTGGAGCGGGGAGCGGGCCGCCGTCTGTCGCAATCACGAACAGCGGATGGTCTTCGATTTTCAACCGGTAAAAGCGCGACGGCGATGCATTGAGAATTCGAAAGCGCAGCATCCCGCCCGACTGGAGCTTGAATCCGGGATTGACCAAGTCGCCCACAGTGACCAGCGATCCTTCACGGCCCGTCATCCGCTGCATCATCGACGGTTCGAGGATCTCTCCGTTGCGATCCAGCGCCCAGTCCTTCAAGACCAGAAAATGCTCATTGGCAGCGGCAAGTTCGGGGATGTCGTCGAGTTCACCACGAACCACTAATAAGCCAGCCAATCCTCGGGACAATTGACGCGCCGCGCTTCCGTGAAGATGGGGATGGTACCAGTAAGTGCCGGGCAGGTGATTTTTCGGGAGGGTAAATTCATAGGTCAGACTCTCGCCGGAAGGTATTTCCAGAAACACATTGTCGGCGTTGCCCGACGGCGGAATATGCAGACCATGGAAGTGCAGGTTAGACGCTTCAATCAGGCGATTGGCGAAGTGCAAGCGGACTGTGTCTCCGGCCCTAAGCTCGAGCCTGGGTCCCGGGGCTTGGCCGTTATAGGTGGACAGGCGGGCGTAGCTTGCTCCGAGCCGGACCCAGGCATCGCTGGCCTCGATGGTTGCTTCAAGCAAGCCGCGTTCACTCCTCAGGACGCTCGCCGACTCGGCCCCACGAAGCGATGCCGGGAGAGTTGCCAGCAAGGCGGCCCCAGCGCCCATCAGGTGCCTTCTCGAAATTGAGTCGCTTCTTTCCATAAGGAAAAGACTATTCTAGCGGCGGTCGCGTTTCAAATTATTGCCCGGTTGCTCGCGAAAAGAAGAGACCAGAGGCCTACAACGCCGATCCTGTTTCCGCTACGCATCGGTGCGCTAGAGGCGCGTGAGCAGGGCGGCCATCACACTGATGCCATCCCAGAGATTCTGCAGCCGCAGATTCTCGTTGGGGGCGTGCTGGTTGTTGTCGTGATTCACGATGGGAACCAGTACGAGTGGCATCCTCGTCACCTCTTCGAACATCGCGAGTGGAACGCTGCCGCCAGCCGAAGGAATCAGAACCACCGGGCCGGAAACGGATTCAACCGCCTTGATCACGTCCTGAGCTATCGGTAGATCGAGGGGCGAGCGGACCGAGTTGTAGCCTTCGCGTGTAGAAAGCCGGAGGATCTTGGCGTGCTTGCCGCGTTCTACATCGGTGGGGGGGCGGTCGAGGACGAGGTAGCCCTGAGCGACGAGGTGGGCTGTGACCCGATCCACCTGCGTGTGCCAGTTGAGACCTTCTACAAGACGGATGTCGAAGGTGGCGGTGGCCTCGGCGGGAATTACATTCACGGCTCCTTTGCCTATGTCGCCGGAGCGGATACCGCGTAAGTTGAGAGTGGGGCGCGAGTAAGTCTCCAAAAGGCTTTTGCCGTCGCCTTCGGTTTCTGCAAGGCCCAATTCGGCGCGGAGTAATTCTTCGACGGCAGGTATTTTTTTGATGGCGGCGAGTTCGGATGCGTTGAAGGGGACGATGTCTTTGTAGAAATCCTTGATCAGGATGTGGCCTTCGCCGTCGCTGAAGCCGGCGATCAGACGGGTGAGGCGTTGTGCGGGATTCGGTACCCAGCCGCCGTAATGGCCGCTGTGGAGCGCACGCTTGGGGCCATAAACGGTTAGCTCGATTGAGGTGGTGCCGCGCACTCCGAACACGATGGACTGCTGGCGGTTTTGATGGACGGGACCGTCGCAGATCAGCCAGAGGTCGCCCATAACGAGGTCTTTGTATTGCCGCAAGTATTCGGTGAGGTGGAGAGAGCCGGCTTCCTCTTCGCCTTCAAAGAAGAAGCGGATGTTGGATTTGTGTTTGAGCCCGAGGGACTGGATCGCGTCGAGGGCAATGGCCATCGCCATGATGGGAGCTTTGTCGTCGGAACTGCTGCGGGCGTGGAGACGCCAGTCGGGATTGTAAGTAGCTTGTTCGAGGGGGAGGACCCGATTGTTCCGATCGCGGAGTTCGGGGAGGAAAGGTTGCTTTGTCATCCAGTCGGCGGGGTCGACGGGCTGGCCGTCGTAGTGGGCGTAGAAATTGATGGTGCGCGTGGCACCGGGAGTCTTGATTTCGCCGAACACGATGGGGGCGTAATTCTGGATTGTAAGCAGGCGGGTGGGGACGCCGCGCTTCTCAAACATTTGCTGGATGGTGGCGGCATTGCGGCGGAGGTTCGGGAGGTCGGAAGAGACATTGGGAATTGCGAGCAAAGCGGCGAATTCTTTGAGGATCGCCTGTTGCCTGGGGAGGACGTAGTCGCGGACCGGATCCGCCGCCGATAGGCAGCCTGCGAGGCAAAGAGCGGATATAGTTTGAGTGATGCGTAACATTCTGTTGTTTGTAATTGTAACGGGGAACGCCTGGGCCGGGATGCGGGCGGGTGCCGCGACGACGGATATTACGCCACCGCTGGGGGCGGCGATGGCCGGCTATTTCTACAATCGTTCGGCGACGGGAGTGCATGATGCGCTGCTGGCGAGGGCGCTGGTGTTTGAGAGCGACGGAGTGCGGATTGCGCTGGTGAGCTGCGATCTGACGAATATGCCGGAAGGAATTGTGATTGCGGCGCGGAGCGAAGTGGCGCGGGAGACCGGGATCCCCGCAAGCCATGTGATGCTGAGTGCGACGCATGCGCATACTGCGCCGGTGGTGTTGAGCGGGTGGAGCCGATACAGGCTCGAAGGCGAGATGAAGAGAATTGGCGAAGAGTATGCGGCGCGACTGCCCCTGCTCATTGCAAGAAGCGTGGTGGAGGCCGTGGGCAAGTTGCGGCCCGCAAGAGTGTTATCCACGACGGGGCAAGAAGGGACGCTTGCCCATAACAGGCGCTACTACATGAAGGACGGCAGCGTAAGTTGGAACCCCGGTAAGTTAAACCCGAATGTCTTGCGGCCCGCCGGCCCGATTGACCCCGCAGTGCCGCTTGTCTATGTGGAGGGCGAAGATGGACTGGCGATCGCCGCTTACGTGAACTATGCGATGCATCTCGATACAGCAGGTGGAACGGAGTTTTCCGCCGATTTTGTGTTTGCACTTGGCGAAGCTTTGCGCCTGGCGCGGGGCAAGCAGATGGTGACCCTGTTTACGATGGGGTGCGCGGGCAACGTGAACCACATCGATACGGGGTTGCGCGTTGCGCAGGGTGGACATCGTGAAGCAGCCAGGATCGGAATGGTGCTGGCGGGTGTGGTGTTGCAATCGATCGTGCGGCTCGAAGCAGTTGAGGATTTGGAGTTGAGTGCCCGGACGCAACGGGTGAAGCTGGAGGCGGTTGTTTCGACAGATGCGGAGATCGCGGCGGCAAGAATCACACTGGGCCGCTTCGCGGGAACGACGGCGGAACTGGCGAGGGCATCGCGTGTAGTCGAAGTAGCAGACCGTAATGGTCAAAGCTTCGAGGTGGAGGTGCAAGTATTGCGAATGGGGCGCGATCTGGTGTGGGTGGATTGCCGGGGGAAATTTTTGTAGAACACGGGCTGGAGTTGAAGTTGAAGTCGCC
>JBKJSR010000129.1:0-11212 GCA_046594355.1 Bryobacter sp. | reverse complement strand
CAAACATCAGATCAGCGAGCGTCGCATCCGCTGCCGCTTTGGCCTTCAACACTTGCGGATTGGCAGAAGTGGAGGATCTCAGTTTGTTCTTCCAGTCCTGCGCTACCTTCACCGCTTCCTTGTAATCGCGTGCCGCGGATGCCAGCGGCTGTGGCCCAGGCGCCTGGCGTTGAAGCGGCCATCCTGGTTGAGCAAGCGTACCGAAGCCTCTTGCGCCAGCTTGCCGCCAAGTCCGGGATCCCGATTGAGTTCGCTCACACTTCGAGTTGCGGCCGCGGCGACTTGGGCCAGTCCAGGTGGAAGAATTTGCCGCGCGGCATATCCGTTCGTTCATAGGTGTGCGCGCCAAAGTAGTCGCGCTGTGCCTGCAGAAGATTGGCCGGCAGCGTTTCGCTGCGATAAGCGTCGTAGTAACTGAGTGCGGAGAAAAAGGTCGGGGCGGGAATGCCATTGGTTGCCGCCGCCGCAACTACCTTGCGCCAGTTCGCCTGGCAGCGCGCGATCTCACTGTTGAAGAATGGGTCGAGCAACAGGTTCACGAGATCGGCGCTGCGAAGATAGGCTTCGGTGATTTTTTGCAGGAATCGCGCCCGGATGATGCAGCCACCACGGAAGATACGGGCAATGTCGGCAAAGGGCAACTGCCATTTGTATTCCACTTGCGCCGCGCGCATCAACTGAAAGCCCTGCGCGTAGGCGCAAACCTTCGAGCAATAGAGGGCGTCATGAATCGCTTCGATCATGGCTTGCTTGTCGCCGGTGTATTCGGGAGATGGGCCGGTCAAGGTTTGTGATGCGTGTACCCGCTCGTCCTTGACCGCGCTCAAAAAGCGCGCAAAGACTGCTTCAGCCACTGTCGGGGCCGGGGTGCCCATGTCGAGCGCACTCGCGCTGGTCCACTTGCCTGTGCCCTTCTGGCCCGCCGTGTCAAGAACGATATCGACAAATGCCTTGCCCGTCACCGGGTCTTTTTGCGCCAGGATATCCGCGGTAATTTCGATCAGAAAGCTATCGAGCACACCGCCATTCCACTTCTTGAAAACGGCCGCGCATTCTTCGGCGCTCATACCAAGCAGGTGCTTCATCAGAGCGTAAGCTTCGCAGATCATCTGCATGTCGCCATACTCGATCCCGTTGTGAACCATCTTGACGTAGTGTCCGGCACCGTTCGGCCCGATGTAGGTCGTACACGGAACACCGCCCTGAATGGGCTTGCCCGGCGAGGCACCTTCAAGCGGCTTCCCCGTCTTGTCGTCGACTTTGGCGGCAATGGCTTCCCAGATCGGCCTGATCTCGTCGAAGGCCGCTTTGTCTCCACCAGGCATGAGCGATGGGCCGAATCGCGCACCCTCTTCTCCACCCGATACTCCCGATCCGACAAAGCGCAGGCCTTTTGCTTTAAGCGCATTTTCGCGGCGAATCGTGTCGGTCCAAAGCGCGTTGCCCCCGTCGATGATGATGTCGCCAGATTCAAGCAGAGGAACCAGCGAATCGATTACGGCGTCGGTACCGGCACCCGCTTTGACGAGGATGACCATCTTGCGGGGCCGCTTCAGCGAAGCGACAAAACCTTCGAGCGTGGCCTGCCCGTCGAGGCCCCCTGGGGTGGATGAGTTAGCGGATACGAACTTTTCCATCGTAGCCGTTGTGCGGTTATAAACCGAAATGCGGAAGCCGTGATCGGCGATGTTAAGAGCCAGATTTTGGCCCATAACGGCAAGGCCTATGAGGCCAATGTCGGATTGAGGTGCGGACATAATTGATGAGTTGAATCTACTAGGCTACCACTCGGCATACGCGGTGCCTTCGAGGCTTTTCGACTCGGAACCCGACTTCACGTCATAGATACCCGGTTCGGTCTGGTTGACGCTCGCGAGCGAATCTTCCATCACCACCCGCCAGGTATCCGCCCTGCCTGTCATCGGGTCGACTGGTATGGTCCGCAAGTATCCGGCGTCAACCAGGTCGCGCAAATCCTGAGGCGCTTTCTGTTTGTCGTAAGTGTATTCGTCGATGACGGTGCGCATCGTGAAGAGATTGTTCTTCAGCACGCTCTCGCGGGCTCGCACCAGCGACTTCTGATAGATCGGGATCGCCAGCGAAAGGATGATCGAAATGATCGTCATTACGATGATCATTTCGACGATCGTGAAGCCACGCCGGAACTTATTCCCACTCGGAATATGCTGTACCATCGGGCGCTTTCTCCATGGTTTTAGTAAAAACGTCGAATACGTTCTGTCCGCCCCAACTCATCGACTTGGGGTCGTCCTGCACGCTGCGCTTACCCCATTCGTGCGAATTCGTATAAGGGTCCCGGGGCAAGCGGCGCAAGAAGCGGATTTTCTTTTCCTGTGCCCCCGGTACCTTGACACCTTCGACCAGCATTTCGAGCGTCTCCGGGTAGTTCTCGGAGCCTAGCTTCATCTGGCCCAATTGGCCCTGCTCGGCCATGTCCTTGTATTTGTCTATGGCAGTGCGGATCTCGCGCAGGGCATAGCGCAGGTCGCGCTCTTTTTCGCGGCGCACCTTATAGCGGGCCATCGGCAGGGCCATAGCGCTTAAGGTGATGAGGATGGTGAAGGCCACGACAAGCTCCACCAGGGTGAGGCCTCGTTGCATTTTGCGGCGCTGATCGGATACGGCGAACATACTTTTCCTACTGAATCTTGACGGTCAACTCGGGCAACTGTGTCACTGGCAGCGCCTGGCGATTCGAGTTCGCCAGCTTGGCTGACGCGAGGCGGACTATGGTTTCGCCTTTCGCGAGGCTGAGGAAGTTGAGCTTGAGAAGAGTCCCGCTACCCGAGACTCCGGCCACGCCAGGTTCACGGGAGAGCTGGATTTGGCCCGTGGCTAAATCAATCGTGAGATTTTCCTTTTGCTCATCGGAGGCCATCATGCCGCCTGAATCGACGCTGACCAACTTCAGCATCCGGCGATCGTAATCGACCTGGATCGGAGCATTAGCCAAATCAACCGCCGATTCCACATTGAGCGTAACTTGTAGGGGAGCGCTGAGGTAAATCGGCCCTTGCTGGGGGGTGAGAACGAGTTTGTTGATGGCAAGCCGTGGCATACGGAGCCCGCCCTGCATCACCGTCGCCATTGCGGGATTGGGAGCCTGCGGAATTGGCAGAGGCGGGGTCGTTGTCGGGGTCGCCAGCTTCCTTGCCAGGGGGGTCGTCAGCGGAGTTGACTGTGGCGAGGTCTGAGGGACTGACTGCGGCGTTGGCAGCGGAAAGGGCTGCGGCGGTGGCGGTGGCGGTGGGGTAGTCTGCGGCGCTGGCGGTGGAGTCGTCAGCGGCACTGACTGCGGCGTGGGCAGCGGAAAGGGCTGCGGCGGCGGCGGTGGCGGTGGGGTAGTCTGCGGCGTTGTCTGCGGCGGGGCCACCAATGGCACCGATTGAGGCACAAGCAGTTGTATTGATTGCGGCATGGACTGCGGGGTCATCAGTGGCGTTCCCGGTGGGGACCCCAGAGGCACTGTCACAAGAGGCGGACCATGAGTTGCCGGAGGCTTGTCCTCTCGTGGTGCGAGACTAACCCTAACCTGCTGATCCGTGCCCGTACTGACACCTCTAAGATTCAAGTCCGTCAACTCCGGAGCCCGCACCAGATGCGGAACCAGGATCACTAACAACTCGCTGTCGCTTTTATCATCGCCCTGACTCCCGAATAGCCAACCGAGACCAGGGACGGATGCCAACCAGGGAAGTCCACTGACGTTTCTAGACCTGCTGTTGGATTTCAGGCCACCCATGACATTGACTTCACCCTCGCGGATACGAATGTCTTCACCGATCTTGCGCTGGCCGATTACGGGCTGCCGAACTCCACCGATATCTACCTGATCACGAATGTTCGAAACTTCTACTTCCACGCGCAGCGAGATTTCTTCGTTGCCATGGATCTTGGGAGTGATATCGACATTGACGCCGACTTCGGCGAATTGAAACTGCGTGGAAGCAATCGGGCTGACTCCACCAACACCGCCGCCAACGCCAACGTTAAAGCTGCCTGTGGCATATGGGTAACGGTCGCCAATCCGGAGGGTGGCCTTCTTGTTATCGACTGTACGGATTTGCGGGTTTTGCAAAACCCGGGTGGTTCGATCATCGAGCAGGGCTTTGAGGAAAAGACTGGGAACGTTGAAAGAGAAATCGTTGGAAAAAAACTTGCCTAGCTTTGAGAGCGAAACTAACGTTCCCGCGCTTGCCTCCGCCGGCGGCGGGGATCCAATCGGCCGGACAGCGATCGGGTTGTTCAGTCCTGGGATCAGTCCGGTGATCGCGTTAAGTGCCAGTGTTCTGGTTACCGTCCTGTTCGCTTCGAGGATGTAGACGTCGAGCATGATTTCCGCCCTGGGCTTATCCATGTCGTTGATGATCTTTTGCACGAGAGAAACCTGGTCGGCGGTGCAGCGCACCATCAAAGCCATCTGCGCGACATAAGGCACCACTTTGCGGCATTCGCCAACAACGCGAACGGCATTGGCGATTTCCTGCAATTCCTGTGGTTCGAGAGCGTGCTGCAGATAGAAAACCTTGACGATGTAATCTTCGTAGTCGCGGCGCTTCTGCGGGTTGTCGAGGGTGACGTAAATCGCGTTGGTAGAGATGGGCTTCCAGTAAGCTTTGGTGAGGATCGAAAGGTAATCGAGCGCTTCTTCGAGCGTGGTGTTGGTGAAGTCGACCGGATAATTTTTGCCCGAGTTCTGGCTGACGAAGTCTGGATCGAACATCACGTTGATGCCTGCCATTTTGGCGAGAGTTTCAAACAGCACTTTGACCGGCTGGTTGTTCATCTTGAGGTTGACGATTTCGCGCTTGATCGGCTTCAACACCGGCGCATCCATCATGGATTCGAGCTTCTTCTCGCCTTCTTTGCGGACGCGGTCCGAGGCAGTCATTCCCCGTTCTTCAGGAGGCGTGGGCTCAGCGGACTGCTTATCCTTGCGGATCATCTCGAAGGTCTGGCGCATGCGCTGTTCGGCGATTGCGCTAGCGGGGTCAAGCGCAAAAGCGCGCTGAAACAAAGCCAGAGCTTCTTCGAGCTTGCCTTCGGCGCGGACTCGCTCGCCGCGATCGACGATCTTCTGGGCGGCATGAAAACGCACCCGGTCGAGGCCGAGCTTATAAGCGGTATCCCGCGGATCAATGCCCAGCGCCTGCTCGAAGAGTTCCAGGGCTTTTTCGTAGTCGCCTTTGACCTCCGCAAGCTGCGCCTCTTTCATGAGGGACTCGCTCTTTTTATTTTTCGCCGCAAGAGGCATGGGTGCAAAAGCGCCCTGAAAAGTTAAAATAAAGGCAAGGGCAAGGCTGTTAAATCTAGCTAAACCTTTGTAAAAAGGCATCTTATTCGAATTCTCGTGGTAAACTTTGGACTTTGGGGACCGATTTGCATGGCACCTATCTGTACTGACGTTTCGCTGCCCGGATTCGTGCAATGAAGCCGGAAAATGACGGCAATAAGCTGATTGCGGACAACCGCCAGGCTCGCTACGAGTATTTTGTACTCGAGACGGTAGAGGCTGGTCTTGTCTTGACCGGTACCGAAGTGAAGGCGGCCAAGAACGGTAAGGTGCAACTGAAAGACGGTTGGGCCGAAGTGCGGGGGGGAGAAGCCTGGCTCGAAAATGTACACATCAGCGAGTACAGCCATGGCAACCAGATGAATCACAAGCCGGTTCATTCCCGTAAGCTATTGCTGCACCGCCGCGAGATCGACAAGCTGCACAGCAAGACGAGAGAAAAAGGCTTGGCACTGATTCCCCTGAAAATGTATCTGAAGGCGGGGCGCATCAAGTGTGAATTGGCGCTGGCCAAGGGAAAGAAACTACACGACAAGCGGGAAACCCTGAAAGTGCGCGAGCAGGAAGCGGAAGCGCGGGTCGCGATGAAGGAAAGAAAATATCAATGAAAACCAGCATTCAATTCCAGTCCTATTCGACGATCACGGCTGACGCGGTTGTCTTTGCAGCCGCTGAGGGCGTGGCGCCGCAGACGGGCAACGCGGCTGTAGACCAGTGGGCGAAAGATCTCTACGAGAGCGGCGAGTTCACGGGCAAGCCTCACGAACTGGCTGTGTTGCACAAGCCGGCTGGAATGGGCGCGCGCCGAGCTGTTTTGGCGGGGCTAGGTAAAGCCGACAAGCTCGATGCGGCGGCGATGCGCAAGGTGGGCGGTGTGGTGGTGCGCGGACTCAAGGTGAAGTCCATTGTCAGCATCGCTTTTGTTCTCGATGCTTCGTTGCAGCATCCGGCAATGGTGCAGGCGGTGACAGAAGGCGCGATTGCCGGTGATTTTGAACCGGACGAACACAAGAGCAAGAAGGACTCGAAGCATGCCGAGAGCTTTGTGCTGGTCGCGGCGGGGGGATCGACGGAATTAGCCGAGGCGATGAGGGCTGGTGCGGTCATTGGCGAGGCGCAGAATTTTGCCCGCGCACTGGTCAATGAGCCTGGCAATATCCTGACTCCGATGAAGCTGGCGGAGCGGGCACGCACAATGGCTGAGCAGCAGGGACTAGGCTGCGATGTACTCGATGAAGACCGGATGCGGCAACTGGGCATGGGTAGTCTACTCTGCGTTTCGCAAGGCAGTGCCGAGCCCGGGGCGCTGATTGTGTTGCGCTACAAACCGGCGGACGCAAAGCCGGGAGTGCATTTGGGGCTGATCGGCAAGGGAGTGACCTTTGATACCGGCGGCATTTCGATCAAGCCGAGCGAGAGCATGGAAAAGATGAAGTACGACATGGCTGGCGGAGCGGCCGTGATCGGAGCGATGCTGGCGATTGCGCAGTTGAAGCCGAATGTCGAGGTGACGGCCTTGATCCCGACGGTTGAAAACATGCCGGGATCGCGGGCGGTGCGGCCCGGCGACATTGTGACGTCGATGAGCGGAAAGACGATTGAAGTGCTGAATACGGACGCCGAGGGGCGCCTGATTCTGATCGATGCGATTACTTACGCGAAGAGCCTGGGTGTGGACCGGATGGTAGATGCGGCTACTTTGACGGGTGCAATCACGGTCGCGCTTGGTGCGGTAAATATTGGGGCTTTCTCGAATGACGATGCCTGGCAGCAGCAGGTGCTCGATGCGGCTAGAGCGGCTGGCGAGAAAATGTGGCCGATGCCGATGGACGACGATTATAAGGAAATGCTCAAGAGTCCTTTTGCGGATATGCCCAATATCGGAAGCCGCGGCGCCGGTTCCATTACGGCGGCGCTCTTCATCAGGGAATGGGTAGAGGACACCCCCTGGGTGCATCTCGATATTGCCGGGACCGCCTGGATCGACGACGGGAAGCCCTTCTTGTCAAAGGGGCCGACGGGCGTCTCATTGCGCACCTTTGTCGAACTCGCCAGACGATTGGGGTCCTAACTCATCGGCGTTTTGGATAGAATTGCGCCATGCGACATGCGCTATTGATGCTTTGCCTGGCAGGGACGGTTTTGCCTGCCACGGTTGGATTAGTGGACTTCAAGGTGACGGCGGCAAAGCCGACTACGCAAGAGTGTTTTAACCGTGCGGTAGCGATGCTGCATAGCTTCTGGTTTGAAGAAGCGCGAGAGCAGTTTGAGGCTTGTGCGGCGGGGGAGCCGGGCTTTCAGATGGCGTGGTGGGGCGTGGCGATGACGCACAATCATTCGCTCTGGAATCGCGTCTGGCCAGATGAGGCTCGTGCGGCGCTGAAGAAGATCACGGCAACAGACATGCTATCGGTGCGCGAGCGGGCCTTTGTCGATGCTGTGAAGCTGCTTTATGGAACTGGATCGAAGGGCGAACGGGAGCGGGCTTATGCCAAAGCGATGGGGGCAATTTACAAGGCGTATCCGGACGACCTTGAGGCGGCGACCTTCTATTCGCTGTCGCTGATTGCGACGCAGAAGCGGATGAATGGCGGGGCCATTGCTATGGACGTTTACGGCAAGCAGCCGCAACATCCGGGGGCGGCGCATTACATCATTCATGCGTTTGACGATCCGGAGCATGCGATTCTCGCTTTGCCAGCGGCGCGGCGTTATGCCGATATTGCTCCGGAGGCGCATCATGCGCTGCACATGCCCACACATATCTTCCTGCAGTTGGGGATGTGGCCGGAGACTGTGAAATCCAATGAGAAGTCGTGGGCGGCAAGTGTGGCGTGGCAGACGCGCAAGAAGATCGCGATGTCTTTGCGGGACTATCACAGCCAGTATTGGCTGGCTTACGCCTACTTGCAGCAGGGGCGGAAAGCCGATGCCTGGAAGGTATGGGAAGCGAAGAAGCAGGACATCATCGACTCGAAGGGTGATGGCGAGGTGTATCGCTATTGGGCCGAGCTGGGGGCGATGCTGGTGATTGAAACGGGTGGCTGGGAACGAGCGGCGGAGGTGTTCACCGACCCAGTGACGATACGGCGCGCTTCCGGAGAAGGGCATGCGCATACTCCAACTGGAGTTGCGCGGGCGCTGGAGGGATTGACTCGAGGACTCGCAGCCGCACGGGCTGGAGAAGACTTTGCTCCGTGGCTCGACAAGATCGGGCAGGCGCGGCTGATCGCTGTGCAGAAGAATCAGGATGTGTTGGCGGCGCGCTACGAAGCTCAGGAATTGATGGTGAAGGCCGTTGCGGCGCGCAAGGCGGGCCGTGCGGAGGAGGCGATCGAGTTACTGAGCAAGGCTTCGGTGCTTGAAGAGAAGGAGGTCCTGGTGAGCGGACCGCCGGACATCATCAAGCCGACGCATGAGCTGGCAGGCGAGATGCTGCTGGAGATGGAGCGGCCGGCGGAGGCGCTGAAGAAGTTTCAGAAGGCGCTGGATAGGCAACCGAATCGGCTGGCCAGCGTGCAGGGAGCGATGAAGGCCTCGCAGAAGCTTGGCGATCGGGAGTTGACTGAGTCGTATCGAGCGGCCTTGAGCGGCAGGGGCCAATAGCGGGCTGTCGATGGGCGAGAAGGTGACGCAATCGCTTGGCGATGAGTCGTTGATTGGGTTGTATCGAGTGGCGTTGAGCGGGAGTGGTCAATAGTCAGCTAGGCGAGGATCGCGTGGATGACGTTGCCGAAGACGTCGGTCAGGCGCATGTCGCGGCCACTGTAACGATAGGTCAGCTTGAGGTGGTCCAGCCCCAAGAGGTGCAGGATCGTTGCGTGAAGGTCGTGGACGTGGACCTTGTTCTCGGTTGCGAAATATCCATAGTCGTCCGTCGCTCCGTAGACGATGCCGGGTTTGATGCCGCCTCCGGCCATCCACATCGTGAAGCCGTAAGGATTGTGATCGCGACCAATGAGGTGGGCGTCTTCGGCTTTATCCGGGATCTGGGCGCAGGGAGTACGACCGAACTCGCCGCCCCAGACAACTAACGTTTCATCCAGTAGCGACCTTGATTTGAGGTCTTTAAGGAGCGCGGCGATGGGCTTGTCGGTCGACTTCGCGTTGATGCGGTGTCCGTTCTCCAGACCACTGTGCTGGTCCCAACGGTCAATGCCCCGGCGGGCTGGAGTGAGGAGCTCGATGAAGCGAACTCCACGTTCCACGAGACGGCGGGCGGTGAGGCAAGAGCGACCGAATTCGGCCGTGATCTCCTCGTCGAGACCATAGAGCTTTTGGGTGGCTTCCGTTTCGTTTTTGATGTCGAGCAGCTCTGGCACGGCGCTTTGCATACGGAAGGCGAGCTCGTAGTTCTCGATGGTGGCCTCGATGCGGGAGTCGGCGCCGAAGCGGTTGAGCACTCCGCGATTGAGCTTCGAGAGGAGCTCGAGCTTGTCGCGCTGAACGGCGGGATTGGCGGGCTGGAGGTCGGAGACGGGGTTGTCGCCACGACGGAAGATGGTGGCCTGATAGGAGGCAGGGAGAAAGCCGGCACCGAAGCAATCGAGACCGCCGGGCGGAATGAGTCCGTTGTCGAGGACGAGGAATCCGGGGAGATTCCTGTTGCTGCTCCCTAAGCCGTAGTTGGCCCAGGCACCCATGCTGGGGCGGCCCTGGAAGCCGGAGCCGGAGTGCATGAAGTAGTTGGCGGCGGTGTGTTCCGAGTGGTCGGCGACCATGGAGCGGATGATGGCCATGTCGTCGACGCAAGTGGCGGTGTGGGGGAAGAGATCGCTGACCCAGGCGCCGCTTTGACCATACTGTTTGAAGTCGTAGGGGGAGCCGTAGATCTTGTCAGTGATGTTGAAGACGGTGGTGGGCGGAGTGAAAGGGAGCTTTTGGCCATTCTCTTTGCGGAGACGGGGTTTGGGGTCGAAGCTGTCCATTTGGGATGGGCCGCCGTCCATGAAGAGGAAGATAACGGACTTGGCTTTGGCTAGCGGTGCGGCCTGAGTTTCGGTGGCGAGCATGTGGAGGAGGGCCAGTCCGCCGAAGCCGTTGGCGGAGCGGCAGAGGGCCTCGCGACGGGTTAGGAAGCTTTGCTTATGGGACATAGATGAACTCAGCGGAGTTGAAGAGGACGTGGCAGAGATCGGCCCAGTCGTGGTCTTTGGTGAAGAGGAGTGAGTCCTTTAATTCCCAGTCTTCTGGGGGGCGGCCGAAGGCTTGTTCGAAGAGAAGCTGGATGCGCCTGGTTGGGTCTGGCTGTTGCATTTCGGCGGATTTGGCCCAGCGGCTTGCCTGCTCCAGAACGAAGGCGTTGTTGAGGAGAAGTAAGGCTTGTGAAGGGACTGTCGAACTGCCTCGCGAGCCAATGGTTGAGAGGGGGACCGGGTAGTCGAAGGCCAGGAAAAGCGGAGTGAGGAAGTTACGGCGGACCTGGATATAGATGCTGCGGCGATTGTCGCCATCAAGGGGACCGGAGACGGGCTTGCCCCGGCCATCCTGATACTTGCCGATGAAGGGAATGATGCTGGGACCGTAGAGCGTCTTATCGAGAGAGCCGGAGATTGCGAGCATGGCGTCACGGATTGATTCGGCGTCGAGGCGGCGCGTGGAGGGGGCGCGGTAGGCGTCCGAGAGCAGGATGTAGCGCTGGAGCTGTTTGATGCTGTAGTTGTGACCGATGAAGTAAGTTGCGAGGTGAGCGAGTAAGTCAGGGTTGGTAGGTGCGTCGCCCATTGTGCCAAAGTTATCAACCGATTTGACAATGCCCTGGCCGAAGTGGTGTTGCCAGATACGGTTGACCAGGACGCGGGTGGGGAGAGTGTTGGCAGGATTGGTGAGCCAGGCGGCAAGTTCTGTGCGCCCGCTGCCGGCTTTGATCGGCTGGCCTGCGACGGGGATGGCTGTGAG
>JBKJSR010000417.1:0-2729 GCA_046594355.1 Bryobacter sp. | reverse complement strand
CAAGCGGGACGAACTGAGCTATCTTGTCTCGACCGACGTCTGGCGTGGGTGGGAGCGAATCGGCCGCTCTGAGAAAGGCAACTATGCCCGCATCAATTTCTTCAAGGTCAAAACTGGAATGACAGCAGATTGGCTGGGCATGGAAAGATCTGGCTGGAAGCAATTGGCGGAAGAGAATGCCAAGCAGAATCCCGGTGCGGGTTGGCGACTTTCGACGCTAGCGATGCCCGGCGGCACAAGCCTGGCCTACAATGCAATGACGATTGATATTTTTCCGAGTTGGGAAGCCTTGGGCAAAGGCACTCCGGTGCAGGCGATCTGGAACAAGGTGCACCCCAATATGGATTTCACAACCTATATGGACCGGGTTGGTGCGCTTGCCGAACGGCCTAGGACGGATGTTGTAAAGCTGATTGAAGTATTTCAGAAGTAAGTGTTGAGCAACAAAAAACGGCGGGCTTGGCAGCCCGCCGTTTTTTGTTTTGTTTGTGTCTGGTTTAAGCGTAGGCCGTGTGGCCCGCGGGCTTGGCCGACTTGAGCTTCAGCTTCTTGGTTTTGAGGAAAGAGTGCTTCGGCTTGGGTGAGTGGCCCGCTGCGGCTTGTGCCGCCTTCTTCACCGTGTAAGGCGAAGGAGGGGTTGCCGATCTGCCAAACTTGGACGGACGATCGTTGTAAGAATTGCGGTCGCCATAAGACGGACGCGCTTCGTAGGACGAATCGCTTGCCACATCGGCAGGGTCTGCCGGAAGTTCCGACGGGACATTCTGACGGGGCAGGGAGGTCTTGATCGCGCGTTCAATCATGCGAATTGCACCACGCTCGCCACTGGTGGCGAAGGTAGATGCAGTGCCTTTTTGACCGGCGCGGCCGGTACGACCGGCGCGATGGATAAAGTCTTCGGGAGCCTGGGGCAGATCGAAGTTCACAACATGCTCGATGTTGTCCACGTGGATGCCGCGAGCGGCAACGTCGGTGGCAACGAGCACACGGTAATACCCGTCCTTGAAACCTTCGAGGGCCTGACGACGCTGACTTTGGGTCCGGTCGCCGTGGATTGCAGCCGTCTTGACGCCTGTACGCGCAAGGCGCTTGGCGAGACGATCTGTCGAATGCTTGGTGCGGGCAAATACCAGGAAGGAACCTTGCTTTTGCTCAAGGAGATGACGGAGCAGGCCGAGCTTGCGGTGCGACTCGACTTCATAGAGATGAAGATCGATATCGGCACCGGGCTTGGTGGTTGCACCAATCTCGATGCGTACCGGGTTGGGTACGTGCTTGGCAATCAGGGGAACAATCGTCCGCTCGATGGTAGCCGAGAAGAAGAGAGTCTGACGCTGAATCGGGATCTGCTGGAGGATCTGTTCGATCGTCGGCAGGAAGCCCATGTCGAGCATGCGATCCGCTTCGTCGAGGACGACGAACTTGACCGTACTCAACTTGACTAGCCTGCGGCTGATGAAGTCGAACAGACGTCCCGGAGTGGCAACAATTACTTGGCTGCCACGCTGGATTTCGAAGAGCTGCTTGCTCTCGCTGAGACCACCGACAACGACAGTCGCACGCAAACCCGTGTCCTTGGAGAGCTTGGTAAAAGCTTCCTGGATCTGGATCGCGAGTTCGCGAGTCGGAGTCATGATGACAGCCTGAACTCCCTTAACGGGGTTCTGAGAAAGCGATTGCATGATAGGCAACAGGAAGGCAAGAGTCTTGCCTGTGCCAGTCTGAGCAGTAGCAACTACGTTTGAGCCGGCAAGCGCGGGCGGAATGGCCTTGGCTTGCACTGGTGTGGGCACAGTGAGGTTGTTAGCTGCGAGATTGCGCTGCAAAACCTCAGAAAGGGAAAGTTCAGAAAATAATTTCATTCGCTGTGTGTTGTCGGGGGACTGCAAACTAGTAGCTGCCCTTGCGGAAGCCACCGCCACCGGGACGACCACCGCCACCGGGACGACCGCCACCACCACCAGGACGTCCGCCGCCACCGCCGCCGCCACGAGGGCCGTCGGTCTTCGGGCGAGCTTCGTTGACGCTGAGGTTGCGTCCATCGAGTTCACGTCCATCCAAGGAGGAGATAGCATTTTCTGCTTCATTGCGGTTCGTCATTTCTACGAATGCGAAGCCGCGGGGCTGACCGGTCATGCGATCGGTGACAACGTTTACGCGCTCAACTGCGCCGAATTCTGCGAAGATTCCAAGTAGTTGGTCTTCAGTGGTATGGAAACTAAGGTTTCCGACATATAGGTTGGTCATGGGAGACTCCTGTTGCTTTCAATAAAGGTTCTAATAGCAGCCAGGAAAATAGCAGTACAAAACAACTAAGACAAAGCCGCGGTTAGCCGAATTTCATAATAGCACGTCGCAATGCCTCCTTGCATGCGATAGGGTGAAAGACATGGTTGAAGGATCGCTGCGGCGCGAACTGGAAGAGCTAATTGGACGGCAAGCCGGCTCGAATGAGTTGGCAAGTCTCGCAGGCCGGTGCGAGATGCGGGCTGGTATGGACGGATCCGAATGGAAAGACGCAATGGGCGCGCTGGCGCGACTGGCGTGTGAGTTGTATGCGTGGCTTAGTACCTCCGAGGGGGCACTCTTGCGTTACGGATCCGGTCGGCAACTCGCGATTGGGCTGACGGATTGCTGGCCTTTTCTGGGGGACAATCCGGACGATGCGGAGCTCAAAGATTTGCTCGGTATTTATGTGAACTGGCTGGCCAAACAAAGCGAAGAAAAGG
>JBKJSR010000413.1:0-3175 GCA_046594355.1 Bryobacter sp. | reverse complement strand
GCCAGCCGATTTTTGATCGCCTGGGATTTGCGGGAAAGTATGACCG
Organism: Bryobacter sp.; assembly: GCA_046594355.1. GTDB lineage: Bacteria > Acidobacteriota > Terriglobia > Bryobacterales > Bryobacteraceae > Bryobacter. The sequence continues at coordinate 3,129 of JBKJSR010000413.1, read as the reverse complement.
AGCGCGAGATCGAAGTGCTGCTGGAGAGGGCGAAGGAGCAATTCCCCGACACACGGCCGCACAACATCTCCGACAACGGACCGCAGTTTATTGCCAAGGATTTCAAGGAGTTCATCTGGATCTCTGGAATGACGCACGTTCGCACGTCGCCCTGCTATCCCCAGTCGAACGGGAAGATGGAACGATGGAATCAATCGATCCAGAGTGGGCCGACGCCAAGTGGCTTGTTGAACAGTATGTCGCGGTGTATAACGAGCAACGGTTGCACAGTGGCATTGGGTAGGTGACGCCGCAAGACATGATGGCGGGAAGGCAAGCTGAAATTCATGCGGGCGCGGGAGGGGAAACTCGAGCGGGCGCGGGAGCGGCGGCAATTAGAAGAGCGCCTGGAGCTACCAGTACGGAATAAGTCTATTGTGTCCTCGCAAGAAGCGGCGGGTTAGTCGATAATAGTCTTGTCAGGTGAAACGGAAGCGATCTCTGCGGGGACGCAACCTAGCTGAGGGATAGCCGGACGGGCTCATCGGAACGATGAATGACACGGGTGGTGCAGAGACTGCATCACCCGCAATTTGAAGCATCGGATCGTTAGACCCCAATGCCCTGAAAACCCCGCCCGCTGGGCGGTATCTTCCCTCTTCCACCACTTTTTCACCCTCATTTTCACACTCAACCAAAACACAGGAGGCTAGCATATGCAAGAGGCTTTGCAGGTCGCGGAAGCTACGTCCAGGATCTTTGAAGAGAGTTCGCTGCCGATGTGGGTCTACGACCCGCGGACGCGTTCGTTTCTTGCGGTCAACGACGCAACCGTTGAACACTACGGCTACTCGCGTGCAAAGCTTCTGACTATGACGGTGCAGCAGCTTCATGTATTGGAGGATAGGTCCAACCTCCTCAATGTGATGTTGATGTCGCCTGTCGCCGAGGAAAACAAAGCGACGTGGCGGCACATGAAGAAAGACGGAACGGTCGTCTACGTCGACGCCAGCAGATTCTTCACGGGTGTCGCGGGCGAAAGCACATGCTTGGTCGTCGCAAGCGATGTCAGCGAAGGAAAGAAATCCGAGCTGCTCTATCGGATGCTGATGGACGCCATCCCCTCGTCGATTCTGCTCCTTGACAACGACTTGTGTGTCATTTGGGCCAACAGGAACTTCCTTGAGAAGTCCCGGCAGACCGTCGGCCAGACCGTCGGAAAGCGGCTCACCGCGGTCTTCCCGGAGGTGATCGTCACCGAAATGAAGCTGGAACAGCAGGTCCGGAACGTCTTCAAAAACAATCAGGCGACCAAAGGCCAGAGACTGACCTACCGCACTCCTGGCGTCCCGATTAGGGTCTATTACTACAGTATCGTCCCCATGAGCTGGGGAGTCCAGGTCGATCACGTGCTCTTTCTAATGGACGATGTTACCGAGCAGATGCGGATGAGCGAAGAGATCCGGCAGATGGAACGCCATCTGGCAAGCGTTGTCGAAAGCGCCAGTGATATTGTTCTCTCCACCGACACCAATGGCAATATCCTGACTTGGAACAAGGCAATTCAAAAAACTTCCGGATACTCTTTCGACGAGGTGAAAGGCTGTCCGTTTCTCAACTACTGCAACGAGATCAATATTGGAAAATTTTTCGCCCAGCCGACGGCGAGAGAAAGGTCCTGCATGACCGAAAGCAACCTGAAGACCAAGGACGGGAAGCACCGTTTCGTGTCCTGGGTTGTCTCTCAGATGACTAACGACGCTGGACGAACGGTAGGCTTCGTGATTGTCGGCCGGGACTTGACGGAACAACGCAAGTTCGAGTTGCAAATTCAGGAAACACAGAAGCTGGCATCCCTCGGCGTGATGGCCAGAGGGATCGCCCACGAAATACGAACGCCCTTGACCGTCGCTTCCTCGGCTGCTCAATTCCTTACGGAAGGGAACCTTTCCCTGAAGTTTCAACGCGAGTGCGCCGGAAAGATTAGCGGCAGCATCCAGAAGGCAAGTGAGATTATTGAAAACCTCTTGCGTTTTGCCCACCCAACGACGAACACGAACGCGATGCAGGTGGACCTCCCGGGTGTTGTGCAAGGAGCCTTGAGCATCATTGAGAATCAAGCTAAAGTTCAGAATATCGAAGTTCGCACACACCTCCTGCAGGAGCGATGCCAGACTCTTGGCGTCTCTGGCCTCCTGGAGCAGGTGTTTACGAACCTGTTCCTCAACGCCATGAACGCTATGCCAAACGGCGGGTTGCTCGACATCTCCACCGATCGCCACGGCAGCGATATACTGGTTCGCGTCACTGACTCCGGAGCCGGGATCGCTCCTGAAGACCTCGGCAAGATCTTCGATCCCTTCTTCACAAAGGCTCCTGGAAAGGGCACGGGGCTCGGGCTTTCCATCTGCTATTCCATCATAGATCAACACAAGGGCTCGATCAGCGTGGATAGCCAGATCGGAAAGGGGAGTACCTTTACGGTGAAGCTATCTGCCGTCGGTGCCCCGTCAAAGGAGGTAAAGCGGTGAGCAGCTTGAATCGGGCCATCCTCGTCGTGGACGACGACCCTGACATTTGCTGGGTCCTCGAGCGTCTGGTGAGGGGCATTAAGGTTCAGTGCATCCTAGCGCTAGATTGCCAGGGCGCTCTCCAAGCAGCCCGACTTAACCGCCTGGCCTTGGTCCTGCTGGACGCCAAGTTGCCGGATAGCGATGGCCTGGAACTGGCCAGACAGATTCAGTGTGTCGCCCCCGGTGTTCCGATCATGCTGATCTCAGGCTACTTCTACAAGGATGATCCCATCATACTAGCTGCGCTGAATCAAAAGCTGATTTACGGATTCGTCGAAAAGCCGTTCTCGCACAAGGAGATCATTGCGGCAATTGAAAACGCTCTTTCCTTACAAAACCTTGCATCCGCGGTTGCTAACGATTCGGCGGCCTTGGGGCGTATCAACCACTTTGAGACAGTCCGCGAAGAAGTTTACTGAGTATTATCGTTTGGCGGTGGTGGTTTGTTGATCCAGACCTGGGTAGGGGCTGGAGGGGACTGAGGAGGACGATTGACGAAGCGTTCGGGGTGGATGATGTAGGCAGCGTCAAGAACTGCCTGGCGCTTCTGGATGATAAGAGGGGCTTGGCCATGGTG
>JBKJSR010000691.1:0-3016 GCA_046594355.1 Bryobacter sp. | reverse complement strand
GGCGTCTTCGATGTGACGGGGATGGGCCGCGAGCTGTTCTCTGTTCACCGCGTCATATTCAGCCCGCCGAGCCCCGCACCTATGTCAAGGCACTGCGGGCCGAATATGACGCAGTGAACAGAGAACAGCTCGCGGCCCATCCCCGTCACATCGAAGACGCCGTACGCTTTGCTGCGAATGCCTGGCGGCGCAGCCTGACTCCGCTTGAAAAAGACCGGCTGCGCGGCTTCTACACGAACGCCCGCGAAGAACAGAAGCTCGACCATTCCAAAGCCATGCGCACCCTGCTCGCCCGTGTGCTCGTCGCTCCAGCCTTCCTTTACCGCCTCGAGCAGCAACCCCAGTCCCCCGCTTCAAAAACACTCACTGGCCCGGAACTCGCCGCCCGCCTCAGCTACTTCCTCTGGTCCTCCGTACCGGATGAAGAACTCGCCCGCGCCGCCAAAGCGGGCGAATTGTCAACCGACGCCAATCTCGATCGCCAGGTACGCCGCATGATCGCCGATCCAAAGGCCCGCCGTTTTTCTACCGAGTTTTTCGGCCAATGGCTCGGCTTCTATCGCTTCGACCAGTACAAGGGAGTGGACACCGGCCGCTATCCGGAATTCACCGACGAACTCAAATCGGCGATGTATGACGAAGCCGTCTCCTTCTTTGAACACATCGTCCGGCAAGACCGCCCCCTGCGCGAGATGATCTCAGCCGACTATACCTTCCTCAATCAAACCCTGGCCAAGCACTACGGAGTGAAAAAAGAGATCGCCTCCAAACTCGATGCCGAACGGGTGGATGGCGCAAAAGAATTCGACCGTGGCGGCATGTTGCGCTTGGGAGCGGTGCTCACCGTCACTTCCGCTCCGCTCCGCACCAGCCCGGTGAAACGCGGCGACTGGGTGCTCCGCCGCATCCTCGGCACCCCCACTCCTCCGCCTCCCGCCAATGCCGGTACCCTCCCCGCCGATGACAAAGCCTTCGGTGGCCTATCAATCAAGGACCGGCTAGCCGCCCACCAGCGCAACGCCACCTGCGCCTCCTGCCACTCGCGCATCGATCCCCTTGGCTTCCCCCTCGAACGCTTTGACGCCGTCGGCCGCCTTCGCGACAAGTATTCCGATGGCAACCCGATTGAAGACTCCAGCGTCACCGCGGATCAAACCAGAATCTCGGGCATCGACGGTCTCACTCAATACCTCAACAATCAGGAAGCTCTGGTACTCAAGAATTTCTCAAAGAAGTTACTGGGTTACTCGCTCGGCCGCACCACCCAACTCTCCGATCGGCCTCTGATCGAAGAACTCACCAAGCTGGGCAACGGCGCGACGATCTCACAGCTTGTTACGCGCATCGTGACCAGCAAACAGTTCCGCAACCGCCGCGTGAGCGATGAACCCAAGCCGCACTCGGCCGGCCCCGATAAGCGCCTCGCCGTAATTTCGAAAACTCCCAAAGAAGGTGGACTATGAACCGCGTCCAACGCAATCTGGCCTTGCAGCCAAACTCCCGCCGTCACTTCCTCCGTGGTGCCGGTGTCGCCCTCGCGCTTCCCTGGCTGGAATCACTGCCCCTGACAGCCGCACAGCAAGGCTCGAAGATTGCACCCTCGAATAAGCCGCCCGTCCGCATGGCGACCATCTTCTTTTCCAATGGCGTCGAGCCCATCCACTGGTGGGCTAAAGGCAGCGGGCAAACGATGGAGCTTGGTCCCAGCCTCCAGCCGATGATGCCCCTGCGCGGAGACTTCAGCTTTCTCCGCGGTCTCTACAACCAGCTCGCCTTCATCTCCACCAGCCCGCATCTCGGCCGCATGCCCAACGTCCTCTCTGGCGCAAGAGTCAGCCTCGACCCCAGCGACATCCGCGTCGGCACTACTTTCGATCAGGTTCTTTCCCGCCAGATCGGCGGCCAGACTGCGGTCCCCAGTCTGGTTCTCGGCATTGAACCGAATGAGCTTCGCCTCGAAGACGGCCTCTCGATGGTCTATGGCTCCAGCCTCTCCTGGGCTTCCCCAACCAAGCCGGCCACCAAAGAAATCTATCCCGCCCGCGCCTTCGATTTGCTCGTCGGCGACGGCACCGGCCGCAAGCTGGATCGCAGCATCCTCGACGCCGTGCTCAAAGAAACTCACGAGCTCGAGCCGCGGGTCAGCCGCACCGACCGCGTCAAACTCGAAGAATACCTGGAGTCGATTCGCGACATCGAAAAGCGCATCGATCATGCCGGTCGGCAACAGCGCCTCGAAGGCTGGCGGCCCAGCATCGACAAACCCAACATGCCGCGCCCTGCGGATGAAATCCCGCAGAACGTACCCGATCACATGAAGCTGATGCTCGACATGATCGTCCTCGGCTTCCAGATGGACAAAACCCGCGTCGCCACCTGCATGTTGAACAACGATCTTTCGCAGATGAACTTCAAGTTCCTCGAAGGCGTCAAGGGCGCTCTCCACCTCGACCTCACCCACAACGGCAAAGCCGCCGCCACCGAGGCGATGTACCTCAAGACCAACCAGTTCCATGTACGGCAATTCGCCTATCTCGTCGACCGTTTGAAGAACATTGATGAAGGCGGCACTTCGATACTCGATAATTCCATGCTGCTGCTCTGCTCCAATCTCTTCGACGGCGATACGCACAGCGCCGAGCAGATGCCCATGCTTCTCGCCGGTCGCGGCGGTGGCACGCTCCAGCCCGGACGCATCGTCGATTACATGGATCAGGGCGACGAAAACCGCCGTGCCTGCAGCCTCTACCTCTCGCTGATGGACCGCATGGGCGTCACCCTCGACCGTTTCGGCGACAGCGACAAGCGATTGGTAAATCTCTAGTCGACTAGCCAGTCTGAACATTTTCTACTTCAAACGATCCAGGCCACGCTCCTGCATTGCGTCGCGGAGCCTTCTTCGGCGCGTAAGTCGGCGAAGAAAGCAGCTTCTCTCGTGGAGCCTTGGGAACTGCGTCCAGAGGCCAGAAATAAAGGCTCCTGGCGCTTCGAGGCCACCCACCCGTCGGGTAGCCGC
>JBKJSR010000642.1:0-5997 GCA_046594355.1 Bryobacter sp. | reverse complement strand
CGTGAAGCAGGTGCGTTTTGAGGCGTCGTATCTGATGGTGGATTCGCGCTTTGCGACGCGGGAGCGATTGCCGCAGGTACCGAAGCACCAGGGGAGCGCGCAGGCAACCTGGTATGGGCCAAAGACGCTGGTGACCTTGAGTGTGCGGACGTCGGCGTTGCAGTTTGAGGATGATCGGAATGCGCAATTGCTGCCGGGTTTTGCGTTGTTGCAACTGACGGCGCGGCAGGAATTGGGCCACGGGTTGAAGGCGACGCTGGCGATCGAGAATATGGCGGACAGGCGGATATTGACTGGCTTTACGCCGTTTCCGCAGACTGGGGCTCCACTCCTGTTTCGTGTGGGTTTGCGATGGGAAGGGCGAATTTAGGAGAGGATAGGTAACGCTATCTAATCAAGACGCGCCTATATGAATGCAGACCCACAACTCGTTACGCGCGCGCAATCCGGAGATGAAGTCGCGTTTAATGAATTGGTGGCTGGCTGCCGCAAGCGCGTGATGTCGATCGTCGGGCGCTTGATCGGTAAACCAGAGGATGTGGAAGATGTGGCGCAGGATGTATTTTTGCGTTTGTATTTTTCACTGGGTCAGTTGTCGAACGCGGAATTGTTCGACCGGTGGCTGTACCGGTTGACGGTGAATGCGGCATACGATTACATGCGCAAGACGAAGCGCCGCAAAGAGAGCCGCATGGCGGATCTGAGCGAGGCGCAGATGGTAATGGCCGATGCGTCGGCTGGAGAACGGAAGGGCAAGTCGGATGAGCGGCAATCGATGCTGCGCGACTTCGTACACTGGCTCTTGAGCGGAGTGAGCGAAGAAGACCGGCTGCTGTTAATGTTGAAAGAAGTAGAAGGACTTTCGATCAAGGAATTGGAACAGATTTACGGCGCGAATGAAAGCGCTCTCAAGGTGAGACTATTTCGAGCCCGGCAACGGGTGCTGAAAGCATTTGAGAAATCAAAAGAAGTAAAGGGAAAAGATGAAGAATCACGATCAACAACTGGATGAGCTTTTTGTCGAGTACCGGCAGGCCTGTCCGGAGGTAGAAGCGGGGAAGAACTTCATGCCTGGGGTGTGGGCAAGGATCGAAGCGCGGCGCAAGTCGGAAACCTGGTTTTGGCGGATGGCGAATTCCTTTGCCAGCGCTACGGTTGTAACCGTGCTGGTACTTGGCGTCATGCTGTACCGCAACCCCAATCCGCTGCCGCAAAGGGCTTATATCGAAAAGCTGACCGATGAGATCAGCGAGGATTATTTTCTTGAGGCCGGCTATGTGGCGAAAGCGAAGCCGGTGAGGTTTGGGGGCGAGCGTTAATGCAGATTTCCGGGGGAAAAGTTGCGCTGTATTTTGGTTTGATTTTCGCAGGCGGGCTGGCATCGGGCTTTTTGGGGCATGAGCTTTATTCCTCCGACACCGTGAGTGCGAAGGCGGTTCCGGCGAAGAACAACGACGATTGGCGCAAGCGCTATGTGGATAGTATGCATATGCGGCTCGCGATGACCGACGAGCAGATGAAGCAGCTTAACGATACGCTCGATGAGACGCGCGTGGAATATCGATTGTTGCGGCAGCTCTATAAGCCCGAGATGGACAAGATTCATCAGGGTCAGGTGGGCAAGATCAAGAAGTTTCTGAAGCCGGCACAGATGGCGGAGTTTGAGAAGATGGAACGGGAGCGGGAAGAGAAGATGCGGGCACGGGAGAGCGGTCCGGGGGTTTAGCGGGTTTAAGGTGTAGCCCTCATGTACATTTGTTGATCCAGACGCCGAAATTGAGGCGCTAGTATATCGTTTCATTAAAAGATATCCGTTTTTTCAGGCGCTTGAAAGGCATTCCAGCGGTGGACTACGGGCGACTGATTGATCTCGTCGATCCCTTTGAGGATGCGCTGGCGAAGTTCCTCTCTCGAGGAAACCCGGATCTGTTTGAGGAAGGTGCGTGCCATCTTTCCAAAGAGCGTCTCGACGATGTTCAGCCAGGAGCCGTGCGTAGGGGTCAGTACGTACTTGAAGCGGTTGGGACGCGTTGCCAGAAAGGTTCGCGTCTCTTTGGAAATGTGTGAGGAGTGATTGTCCAGGATCAGGCGGATCGTGCATTCGGGTGGATAATATGCGTCCAGATCCTTGAGCAAGCCGATGAACTCAATGCTCCGGTGCCGCTCTTCGACGCGAGCGATGATGTGTCCATCCAAGAGGTCCAGGCTCGCCAGAATCGACCACGTCCCATGCCGGATATACTCATGATCGCGAGCGAACGTGGGGTGTTGGCCGGGGACCGGCGGCAAGTCCGGAGCGGTATTGGCGATCGCCTGCACGCCCGGTTTCTCATCTACCGAAACCGTGATGACGTTGGACCGCGCACCGCCCCCGGCGGCGGCTTCTATCTCCATCGCTACCTCTTTATAAACCAGCAGGACTTTCCGCATCTTTGTTTCGAAGTCGGGATCGCGGCGCTCCAGGTAGTACCTGATCTTATGAGGCTGCAGTTCCTGCGTGGTGAGAATTCGCTGGACGGTAGCCTTGCCGGCCTTGGCCAGTGCCGGGAAACCCGCCGCCACAGCCTCCCGGCGTACATGCCGGGCCAGCGCAGACCTTGTCCATAACTCCGCCGCATAGCCCAGATCCTTGGGCTTGGAACACGCCAGATGCACGACCCAGGCCTTGGCATCATCGGTAATCACCGCTTCCCGAGGCTTGTGCGGGGTGTCCTTTATCCCGGCCTTCACGCCCATCTGCAGCGCCTTGTCGATCCACTTGAGTACGCTCTTTCGCGTTGTCTTCAGTGCGCGTGCGATCTTCGTCACCGTCTCGCCCGCCTGGTAACTTAACAGAATCTGCGCCCGTTGCACATCACGTACGGCCGCCGTACGCGACTGCCGCAACTGATCGAGATGCGCCTTCTCTTCAACCGTCAAAACAAGTGCTGGGTGCTGCGATACCCGTGGCATGCCATCAACATAGCAAAAAACACAATCGTATGATTATGTTTTAGTGAAACAGTATACTGGAGCTTCGACCCGCCAAGATCGGCTCCGCTTAACGGTCGCGGCCCGGTACTGCGGAGGCAGCGTAATTGGTTGCCGACATACGAACGAATTCAATCGGTCGTGGTACTGGAAACGGCATCAGACCCGGATCTTGTCGTAATCGAAACGCTCATTGACCAAGTGGAATTTGGGCTCGCCATCTTTCTGCAGATAGTAAGTGTTCATGGGGGTTCGTGTGAGCTGGCTTAACTTGCGGGGTACCGGTGTGCCATTCACCCATTCATAAACCTCGACATCCCAGGGATTGAACGACGATAATAGCCCGCGCTCTTTGGCGATACGGAATAGATTCACATTGCCCGGTTCGTGACCGCCAAGATACATGCCGATCATGTCGAGGGTGAGCCGGTCCTTACCAAACATGACCAGGTTCGTCAGATGGTCGTCGCCGATGCCAAAGCCATCCCCGTCGCGGCCATAGATGCCTTCAATGATATTCAACCCGGGGTTGAGCGTCTGGTAATTGTCGCAAGTCTTGTGCGCCCAAATCTCCTGATTCATAGGGCTTAGATCGGCCCGGCTGTCATAGCGTGCATAGCCAAGCTGCCGGTGGTTTTCAAAGTAACGCTTGACCCGTGGTTCGACCTCGGTGTGTATGTCGGGCTTCATGAAGGCGGGCACGCCGGTGACCATGCGCCAGCCGGGACAGAAGCGTACAAAGGGCTTCACAACCAGGCCCTGCAGGTTCTTCGACGAAAGGGTCATGCACATGCCGTGCGACTTCCACTTTGCGATATTGAGCAACCAGGTATCAGGCTCGTTGACTGGTGCGAAATGGGGAATTCGTTTGTAAACGACGGGATCATGCACTTTCGTCCAGGTCATCTCGTAGCTATCGCGGAAGTTGCGCTCGCGGCGCTCCGGCTCGTTCATATCGACGCCATGACGCTCGTTGATATCGATCAGGCCGCGGTAATTCCAGGTATGGAACCCGTTTGCTTCAAGGAACGACATCTTCCTGACGCCAAGCTCTTTGAGGCCCATTACAATGCCTTCGTAGAACTGTGCGTCTGTGCCGGTGCCCCAATTTTCAACGTGGGGACGCTTGTTGCGCACGCTCGTAAAATTCGGCTTGAGGATCACGCGATTTCCGACTGGCACGCCGGCCAGGTCAACGGGAATCAACACTTCGCGGGCAAAGCTCAAACCCTCGCGCAGCTTGGCGGCGGCATCCGTCTTGGACGGAACATTCGTCCGCTTGATGAAGACTGCTTTGGGATGCGCCTCGACAAAAGGATGAACGGCGAATTGCGCCTTCGGGATCCTGGCCCCCTGCATAGAAATCGGCGCGAGCCCAGCGGCACCCATGGCGAGAATCTGACGGCGTGTGATATCCATTCGTATTCCTTAGTTTGAGAATCGCACAACGGCGAGCCGCCGCAGCGAGGGAATGAAGACTTCGGTCGAGGAACCACGCCGGACGGCTCTCAATTGCACTGGCGTCTTCTCCGGAGTAAGCAGCATCGCTCGCGAAAAGTGACCCTGGATGTGAGCCTGGATTTCGTCTGTCGCGGGCGAGCCGTAGTTCACAATGTGCAGCAGCGCCTCGCCAGCATGCCCGCCCGCAGTCGCCAGCGGAATCGCGGCCGACGCATTCCAGAGCCGGGCAGCTCGGCGCTTGTGTGTAATCAAATCGATCACGTCCATCGCAAACTCACTTGGGTCGGCGATGCGCCGATTGTAGGCAACGATCTTCCCCGCCCCGAGCGAATAGAAGCTCCGGTCCGCTTCCTGGCGGATGAGCTTCGCCGAGGCGGGAGCAGGCCGGTCGAGAACCAGCGTCGCGCCGGCTTCGGCACTGGCGAAACACTCCGCCGGCACTTCCTTAAGGCCGACCGCAACCAGCGCAAGCATTCCCTTGTCAACCCTGGTCGGTAAGGATGCGTTTTTGAGCAGAGGGCTCGCCCCGCGGCGATGCAGAAGATTGGCGATCTCTCGCGTCGCGATTCCGGGCTCGACCAGCGCGGTGATTTGAGACATTACGGGGTGTCCAAACAGGGACGAATTGCTCTTCAGCCACAACGCAGTTTTCCCCAGCGATTGCCAGGCCTCAACAGCCTTCGGATCGGCGGCAAGCAGGCGTTCCCGAAAACGCGTCGGCAGATCCATCACGAAATTACCGCCTGCTACCCGTGCTTCAACGAGCGCAAGTTCAACGGTGCCGAAAGGAGTATCGACGTCCGGCTTGACTCCCGCTTTCTCATTCGCTTCATAGGCGAGCAACACAGCCCGATCCGGCCGGAGCACACGATGAAACGCCACCAGATAGCCATTTGAGTCAACCCAGGGCTCACTACTCGCACTGGCTACTTCTGCTTCGCGGGCACGGCGGGATGGACCTCCGCGGACGCCAGGCCAGAGCCCGTCGGTCACGACAGGGGGCAACTCACTACCGCGAATCGTTCGCATCCCGGCGCGACTCGCCGCTTCGCTAAACTCCGCGTTGCCCCGCGGCAACACCAGCGTTTCCACATTCGCCGCACGCAGCAATGGCAAATGCGCCACTTGCGCGCCGGGCCAGCGTAAAAGGATTGTGTTTTCTATCGCCACGTCTGGATACCCGCAAAGCCTGGAAGCATGTTTTTATTCTATGACCCGCACTAAGGCACCCAAACTTCTCCATTGAAGTTGAAGACTGGAACACAGGAAATTGCGGACCGGAATTACACACCCGGGGTCGGCTACCGGGATGAATTCCAGACTCAAAATGGAGACATTCGTCCGCACTGGCAGCGATTTTCGGAATCGCTGCGCTCCATGGGTTGCGGCGAATTCGATCGGCATGTCAGGATTTCTCACACGTCATGATAGGGGCATTGCGGTCTCAAGGGCTCGCGGCGCGTTATGTCCGCAGTCATCTTCGCGACGGTGCAAACCTGCAGGGCACCCAAGCATCACATGCCTGGGTCTCGGTATTCATGCCCAATCTCGGTTGGATCGATTTTG
>JBKJSR010000594.1:0-5386 GCA_046594355.1 Bryobacter sp. | reverse complement strand
GTCGAATGGCGCGCTTGGCTATGTGCCGGACCGGAGGGCTTATGCGCAAGGGGCCTATGAGATTTTGAGTGCGCGGGTTGTCGAGGGGAGTGGTGAGAAGCTGGTGGAGAAAGCACTCGAAATGATCCTGGAAGGTGAAAAGCAATGACAATCTCGGCGGAACAATTGGCGCGGATTGTGCTGGAAACAATGGCGGCGCACGCAAGCGGGCCTTACGATCTTACGAATCCGTCGACGATCTGGGACTTGATCGGACGACAGTATCCCGAGATAGATGGCATCAGTGATCCGCCGAGTGCGGATGAAGTGCGAAGACGCTACATAGAGGATTCATTTGCCCACTGGACCATGCCCGACATCGTGGCTGATCCGCCGGCGACGATTGGACCGGAAAGCCGCGAAAGCAGAGAGTACAATCAGCGGCTGCGGTCGGCGGGAGTGACGCCGGACATGATGGATCCCGGGCAACAAGCGCTTGCCGGGCTGGATACGCTGCGGGGTAATCCGATGGCGGCGTTGAGCTTTGTTACTTCCATGGCAATGGGGCGCAACCGCACGGATGCAATGCTCGTGGCGCGGGCGACGGGAGCAATTTATGATCTGGTCACAGGTCTGGTGCCGGCACCGGTTTCGGATAGAAGTGGAGAAATTGAAGATATGGGGGGACCCACACCAGTTGTGACGGGTGCCCGTGTTCCCGACGCTTACTCACCCTCGGAGTTACGGTCGCGGCTTGCACGCGGCTATCACGGAGGCGTTTAGAACGAAGCCCTAGATCGCTTTGAGGACCATTACGGTGAGGTCGTCGGCTTGTTCTGCGTCGCCGGCGAAGGCGTCTGCGGCGGCGATGATACGCTTCTCGATTTCCGGGGCGGAGAGCTGGAGCGAAGCCTCCAGCAGGTGACGGACTTCGACGTCGTCCCACATCTCATCCGCCGAGTTGGTGGATTCGCTGATGCCATCGGAGTAACAGAGCAGGATGTCGCCGGTTTCGAGAGTAAGTTCGGCGTGGGAATACTGGGCGAAGGAAAGCAAGCCGACGGGCGGACCGCCTGTTGAGAGTCGTTCTACCTTGCCGGTTGCGGCGCGGAGCAGCATGGGCTCCACCTGGCCCGCGTTGACATAGGTGAGCTTGCGCATGGTCGAATCGAATTGGCCACAGAAGAGTGTGGAGTAGCGTTCGGAACGGGAGAAGGATGCAACAGCCTTGTTAAAACTGCCCATGAGCTGGCATAGCGAGGGAGGCGGCGTCATGACTTGAGTGCGGATCGAGGCCTGGATGCTGGCCATGAGCACGGCGGCGGCGATGCCTTTGCCCGAGACATCGCCGAGGGTGAAGAAGAGGCCCCCGTCGGACATCTGAATGAAGTCGTAGTAGTCGCCACCGACGGATTTTGCGGCGCGGCAGGACGCGGTGCAATCGAGGCCGGAGAGCATTGGATGTTTCTCGGGGAAGAGCCGCTGTTGCACATCGCGGGCGATCTCGAGTTCGCGCATCATGAGGCGCGCAGATTCCGCTTCGAGGCGCAGCCGCTGATTTTCAATTGCCGAGGCGGAATAACTGGCGGCGAGGCCGAGCAGGTCTACGTCTTCGGAACTGAAGCCACCGGCTTTGTTCAGGGCCTGAAGCGCGCCGATGACGGTTCCGTCGGAAGAACGCAGTGGAATGACGAGCAGCGATTTAGTTTCGTATGAGCCGGGAGTATGGAAGAATCGCGGGTCTTGCGATGTGTCGTTGACTACGATGCTCCGGTTGGAATCGATACAGGCACCGACCAGGCCCTGGCCCATAGAAATGCGCAAGGGCGGAACCCCGTGGGCGACCATGGTCCAGAGTTCGCCGGCTTTGCGATCGATGAGCCAGATGCTGCAGCGATCGGCGCCAACGAGGTCGCGGGCCATGTCGGCATTGAGCTGCAGATTGGCTCCGGTTTCCCGGGCATCGCCGATTTTAGTGGCATAGTTAAAAATTACTCTTGAGATGTGCTCGCCTTGCATGGTTAATGCATATTGTACCGATCTGCGGCAGGCGCACTGAAACTCAATTACAATCTAAAGATTGATGCTGGACCAAACAAGTATAGTTTGCCGCTCGAATCAGGCGGGACAGTGAGTTCACCGCTCCGAATGGAGCTGAAATTCTGGGGCGTGCGGGGCTCGATCCCGACGCCCGCTCCGGAGAATCTTGGCTTTGGTGGAAATACTACCTGTCTTGAATTACGCCTTGGCAACGGGGACGTGATCGTAATTGACGGAGGAACCGGTGCGCGCATGCTGGGACTCGATCTGCTGGAGCGGTCAGAGGGCAAGAGTCTGGATCTCGACATACTGATGACGCATTTTCATTGGGATCACATTCAGGGAATCCCATTCTTTGCGCCACTTTACAACCCGGCGAACCGTATCACTTTTCGCACGACAAAGTCGGCGGAGGATGTGCGGAACATTCTGGAAGGCCAGATGACTCATCCGTATTTTCCCGTCAAATTCGACTTGCTGGCGGCCAAGCGGGACTTCTGCCCGATGGAGTTTGCCAATCGCGAATTACTACGCGGCGGGGTATTGGCGGCGCATGCTTTTCCGTTGAATCATCCGCAGGGTGCGACGGGATTTCGCCTGGAATCGGCGGGAGCGGTAATTGTGCATGCCTGCGATCACGAGCATGGCGATGAACATCTGGACAAGGTGATCCGCGGTTATGCCGAAGGCGCGGATGTGCTGATTTACGATGCGCAGTTTACGCCGGAGGAATATCCGGCCAAGAAGGGCTGGGGGCACAGTACCTGGCTTGAGGGTGTGAAAGTGGCGCGCGATGCGGGCGTGAAGCAACTGGTGCTGGCGCATCACGATCCTTCGCACACGGATGAATTCATGCGGGAAGTTCTGGACGAGGCGCGGCGCGAGTTTGAAAATACAGTGATTGCGCGCGAAGGCTACAGCATCGTACTCTGAGCGGTTTTGCGGCGGAGGGCGAAGTACATGGGGATATCACGGCCATCCTTGGTGTGGACGAGGCCGCGAGATTCGCATTCCACGGAATTCCTGACCGCGTGATAGGTGCGTTCGGAGAAATTGACGCGATTGGGCGCGCCGCTCGATTCCATGCGCGAGGCGAGATTCACCGTATCCCCCCAGATATCGAAAGCAAATTTTTTGAGGCCGACGACACCGGCGACGACTGGCCCCGAGTGCAGGCCAACGCGCAGTCTCCAGTTGAGAGCGGGATAACGCTCGCCAAGTTCCTGAGCCTTGGCGACGATATCGAGAGCGGCGAAGACGGCGCGAACTGCGTGGTCGGGAGAGCGCTCGGGGAGGCCGGAGACGAACATGTAGGAGTCGCCGATGGTCTTCAATTTTTCGAGGCCGTAGGTGGTGATGATCTTGTCGAATTCGGTGAAGTATTCATGGAGCTTGGCGACGAGGTCTCCGGCTTCGAGCGATTCGCTGGAAATGGTAAAGCCGACGAAATCCGTAAAGCAGACAGTAACATCGTCGAAGTGCATCGGCGCGACGACGCCCTTGGTGCGCAGCTCTTCGGCGACCGGGGCGGGGAGGATGTTGAGCAAGAGAGCTTCGGTCTTTTGTTCCTGCTCGATAATCTGATCGCGCTGCTGACGGATCTCGGCGGTACGTTCTTCCACGATGGATTCGAGTTGACGATTGCTCTCGCGCAAGTTTCGCAAGCGCCAGCGGAATAGAAGCCAGACCAGAGAGCCGAGCGAAGCACCGTATAGTGCGTAGGCCCACCAGGTGCGATACCAGGGTGGGAGGATTTGGAGCGAAAGGTAAGCTTCGGTGGAGACTTGTCCGTAAGGACTGCGGGCGCGGACGTGCAGCTTGTGGTCGCCCTCCCAGAGATTGCTGAGGTCCTTCCAGGCTTCGCTGGACCATGGGGTGTTGGCGTCGAGATTTGAGTTGATCGCGAACTGGTATTCGATGCGGTCGGGTGCATCAAAGAAGGGGGCTGAGAATTCTACACGGAGACTATTTTGACCAGGGAGGACGCGGATGGGCTTTTCGGATGGGCCTTCCGCGATGGCTTGACGCGTGCCGGAGACGAGAATGCGACGGATCAGGACTTCGAGTGGCTGCTGCGTTGCGCTGGCGAGCGAAGGCTCAAGGCGGCCAAGGCGGCCATCGGAGCTAGCGCCCCAGACGACTCCGTCCGCGTCCGGCTGGATGACCCAGAGATCGTCGAAGCCGGAACTGACGAAGGGCATGGGGCGCCACTCGGCGTCGGGCTTGCCAGGATTGATGAGCAAGCCGTGGTAGCCGGCACCGCTGATCCAGACATTCCCATTGCGGGGATCTTCTTTGAGAAGCAGGATGCCGTGCGAGCCGTCGGAAAAGATTGTGCCCAGACTGGAGTCGGGTACAAAGCTTTGGGTTGCGGCATCGAATTTGACGAGGCCTTTTTCGGTGGCGAAGAGGAGGCGGCCTCCGATGCGGAAGAGGTTTTTCCATCCCTTGGGCAATCCGTTTGCTTCGGTGAAATTCTTGATTTGCGGAGTGCCGGAACTGAAGTCGGCACGAACGATGGACGAGCGGGTGGTCGCCCAAATAAGACCTTCCGGGTCGTCGGCGATGGTGCGGAATTCTTCGCCGGCGCTGGGTAATTCGCCGGTCTTGACCCAGGCTTTTCCATTGTGCCGAAGGATGTGGGCCGCGGAACGCATGGCGATGTAGAGGGTCTTTGGATCGCGATGGGAGAACGAGATGTCGTAGACAACTTCGTGGCTGGTGCTGTGGCGTTCGAGCTTGGAGCCATTGAATTCAAAGAGGCCGCTTTGGGAACCAATCCAAAGGGAGTCTTCGCGGGGGGTGAGAGACCAGGTGGATTCCTGCAGGCCGGCGACAGCTTCAAATTCAGGAGCGATACTTGCTGTGGATGGCTTGAGCCGGAAGAGTCCGCTAGTCGTGCCGGCATAGAGGACATTGCGCCAACGGGCGAGGCTGATGAGCGCACCCCGCAGGCCGTTGGCCTCGCTGAAGTAAGAGAGGCGGGGCACGAAGCGGACCAGGCCATTGCCAGTGGCGAGCCAGATGCCGCCCTGGCGGTCTGGCGTGATACTGGCGATGTAATCGCTGGGGAGGCCCGATTCCTTGTTCAGCACGCGGAGGAATTGTCCCTCGGCGTCGGCGAGTATCAGGCCGCCCCGGGCGCTCCCGAAAGCGATCAAATTGCTCGCGATTTGCGCCACTGAATAGAGTGAGGCCTCTTGGGTTTGTTTTGCAACCGGGAGCGAAATCTGTTCGAAGCCTTTGACGGTAGCGAAAAAGAACCCTTTGCCGGTTGCGACCGTAAGTCCCCTGTTGGATTTGAAAACGCCACGGACATCGAGTTTCTGAAATTGTTCGCCGCCTGGAGCAAGCGCCAGTTTCTCGC